>CAZICK010000003.1:0-80733 GCA_964537505.1 uncultured Pirellulales bacterium | reverse complement strand
CCGAATTTCGCACTTTTTTCTTACCCATCTTGCCTAATCGTTATAATCGTTACGCAAAAATAAGCACTTACATCAATTCCAGCAACGTAAAATAAGCACTTACATCAATTCCCCACAACCAAAAATAAGCACTTACATCAATTTCCAACACGAAAAATAAGCACTTACGTAAAATTCGCTATCTTTCCTTATTCTCTCCATAATTTCAGCCGTTTTTGTATATTTTGAAGATATTTATTGGATTTTTCCTGGCTGCAATTGCCAGGTTTTCTGGTGCTTGTCATAAGTCTTTTTTTTACAAAATGTTATGTCTTGCCATCGGCGTTTGTTGTGAATGTGAAATATATAAAAAAAACAAGAAAAAAGATTGACAAAACCGGTTTGTTCAGGGTACAATAGCGTGTGATTAGCATCGAGTCGATGATGCCTCTATAGGCAGGGTCGCATTGAAAAGTTAAGTTAGCTATTGAGAACCCAGAGAGAGAGACGAAGGTTTTTCTGTCTGGGTTTTTTTGTTACTACTGTGTTTACAAGAACTTGTAGCCGGTTTTGCGGCGAAAGGCGAAACTAAGACAAGGAGAAGGGAAATGAAGTTTACAGGGATGGTTTGTGTTGTGTTGGGGTTGATTATGGCTTTTTCGGCGACGGCGGTTTGTTGCGACAGGCCCTGCATGTCTCCTCTGATAGCCTGCGATGAATGGAAACCTCACCGGATATACAAGAATTATGTAGCGCTTTGCATTGCCGAGCAGGCAGACGAAAACGACTGGGACATCGGCTTATGCGTTACCGAGATGGGCAAGCAACCGAAAAAGAAATATCACCATAACAGATGGAAAGCCGGTCACTTAAACGATTTTTCGCTTGAATTTACCAAGGCGACAGGAGAGGTTACGTTCTCTATCTGCGATGGGGAAAATCCGCCAATTGTGCTCTCCAATATCTACCCTGATTATATTGGTCGAGGGATGGAAGATTTGCATATAATGGCATGTTCGTCGAAATCCGGCTTGCTTAGTCGATGGACATCTACTCAAGTGCGGGATATCCTGGTCAATGGCGAGGAGCCTGATGGTAACGTAAATGTTGAGAGCAGCGATAAGAATTACACTTACGTTACGATAAGCGGTCTTGGTTGCGATGATTTCATCATTACCGGCAAGATTCGCTGTTATTGGCTGCTTAAATTGTATCAGAAGAGGATTCAGGTTTACTTTCGATTTGGCGAACCGTGCGATCCTTCAGTGGATATCCAAGGTCTTCCCGGTGACTTGAACGGTGATTGCGTTGTTAACTTCGGGGATTTTGGTATTGTCTCATCCAACTGGCTCGAGACCGGTTGCGGCGAGCCTGGCTGGTGTCAAGGCGGTGACTATGACTTGAGTACTGAAGTCGATCTTCTGGATTTGAGTTTTTTGGCGGAAAACTGGCTGGATAAATATTACGGCGGCGGTTGCGGAACCGAGGAAAGTCCTTATCTTATTTACACGGTCGAACAGTTGAATGCCATCGGTGTAAATCCGAATGACTGGGATGCGCACTTCAAGGTTATGGCCACTTTGGATTTGGCTGAGTACCATACCGGTAATTCATTTAATACGATAGGCAGTCCGGAAATTCCGTTCAGCGGCGTTTTTGACGGCAATGATTTTGAGATTATAAATTTCAGTCAGGGGGAGCAATCTGAAGATATTGTAGGGTTATTCAGGGTTGTTGACGGTCCGGATGCGGTGATCAAGAACCTTTGGTTGATAAATCCCACGGTTGAAGTGGCAGGTGATGCAGAAGGTACTTCGATTTGTCATTATGCCGGTGCTCTTGTCGGAAAGATGTTGCAGGGAACAATATTCCGCTGTCATGTGGAGACTATAGATGAGGAAGGCGAAGTCGCCGGTTATCCGGGTTTGGCGGAAACGATAGGAGCTAATTATATCGGCGGTATGATCGGGTTCAATGCTGGTACGATTTTAGAGAGTTCGGCGATGATTGATGTTTCCGGATATGATTATGGCGGCGGTTTGTGCGGATGGAACGAAGGTACGATTGAAGAGTGTTTCTCTGCCGGTGTGACTGTTTCGGGACACGACCAGATCGGCGGTCTGGTAGGTCAGAATGCTTCCGGCGGTGTCATTTTGAATTCGTACTCACGAAAAGAGGTTTTCTCTCACGATCAGACTGGAGGTCTGGTCGGGCAGAACGATGGTGTTGTTGAAAAATGCTATGCAACAGGTCATGTTATGGAAAACAGCGATAACCGAGGTGGCTTGATCGGCGAGAACGAGAACGGTACGGTTATAGGCTGTTTCTGGGATATTGAGACCTGCGGCGAGCTTAACAACAATGAAGTCGGAACCCCGTTATTTACGGCCGAGATGCAAGCTGAATTGACTTACACCGCTGCCGGATGGGACTTTACGACGCCTGTGTGGAGTATCTATGAGGCCATTGATTATCCTGTGTTCTGGTGGGAGGTGATTCCGGTTCCCAGTCCGATGCTGTGGGAAGTGGAGCCCTACGCGACCGGCGCATATTCGATAAAGATGGAGGCCTCACAGGCGGTATCCTGGGACGGCGGCGGCGTTGAGTATTACTTCGAGTGCACTGCCGGTGGCGGTCACGATAGCGGTTGGCAGGACAGTGCCGAGTATGAAGATACGGGTCTTGCCGAGATGAGTTCGTACTCGTACCGCGTGAATGTTCGCGACAAGACAGTGAATCACAACGAATCCGGGTACTCTCAGGAGGCTTCGGCTACGACGCAGCGTGATATTATTGCACC
Organism: uncultured Pirellulales bacterium; assembly: GCA_964537505.1. GTDB lineage: Bacteria > Planctomycetota > Phycisphaerae > Sedimentisphaerales > SM23-30 > DAINBT01. The sequence goes on along the minus strand of CAZICK010000003.1, from coordinate 77,954 downwards.
TGTTCCAAACCCATTGATGTGGGCCTCTGTGCCAAGTATGCTCAATGCGACCACCTCAACGATGACGGCCATGACTGCCTGGGATGAAAATGGCGGTATAGAATACTATTTTGCCAACGTTACTGATCCGAACCACGACAGCGGCTGGCAGGCAAGCCCTGTCTATGAGGATAGCGGTTTGACAGAATTGTCAATATACTGTTACGATGTTAAGGCACGTGATTTGTCAGACAATCTCAATGAAACCTCTTATCGAGGGCTCGCATCGTGTGTGATAACCGGTGACGCTACATCTCCGGCACCTGGTCCGACGTGGGTCTCACCGCCTGCTGCGACCGGGCCGTACTCGATAGTTATGACAATTTCTACGGTTACGGATGCCAGTGGTGTAGAATATAAATTCTATAATCTTACGGTTTCGGGCCACGATAGTGGTTGGCAGGACAGTACCACTTACGAAGACACCGGTCTGGAGTTGCTGACAGAATATACTTATCAGGTTGTGGCTCGCGACAAGTCACCATATCACAATGAAACGGCGCCCAGCCCCACAGCTTCCGCTACGACGGAAGATGACGTTTCCGCCCCTGATCCTGATCCGATGGAGTGGGCTTTGTTTCCAAGCGCGGCGGGGCCTCACTCGATAACCATGACCGCTGCGACCGCCTCTGACGGCGGCGGTGTCGAGTATTACTTCGAGTGCACGGTCGGCGGCGGTAACAGCAGCGATTGGCAGGCCAGTCCTGTTTATGTGGACACCGGTCTTGGTCTGGAATCGCAGTACACTTACAGGGTCAAGTCCCGTGACAAGTCTCACAATTACAATGAGACCGAATGGTCAGATGAGGTTACCGGCACGACGGATCGCGATACGACAGCTCCTACACCCGATCCGATGTCATGGGAGTTGGTTCCGTCGGTGGTTCCCGGTGAGAATACTATAACCATGACGGCCACGACAGCAGTGGACGATGAAGGAGGACCGGTAGAATATTACTTCTATAATCTTACCGCTCCCACTCATGACAGCGGATGGCAGTCAAGTCGCGAGTACACGGACACGGATCTTGATACCAACTTATATACGTATCAGGTTAAGGCCCGTGATGTACATTACTCCGATTTGGGAGAAGAGTGGTACTATAATGAAACTGCATGTTCAGATGAAGCTTCCGATACTACGACTCCGCAGACAGTCGTGACAGAAACCTTCTACAGCGTGGCGTCGGACGACGGACGTATATGGGACGACGGATCCGGAGTTTGGGATTTTGTCGAACATCCTCTTTCGTGGTATCGTGGTTGCGAGCCCGTGGATGCGACTAATTTTGCTTTGCGTCTTGGCGATTACGGCAAGTACGGATATCGTAGTGTAGTTTCCTTTGACACCTCATCGCTGCCCGAGGATAGCGTCGTGGATACAGTCAAACTCATATTGACCCGCGCCGGTCAGGCTGATCCTCTTAATAATCATCCGTTTGCCTGGGGCGGAAGTTGCCTTGTTGATATTCGCAATCCCTACTTCGGCACCAGTGTTGCCTTAGAAAACAATGTGCAGACCAATGACGACTGGCGTACGTCAGGCGGCGACACCGCCGCTGTGGCGAGCTTCGATATTTCATTGGGAGCGGCATCAGATCCCGGTGAGAATGGTGTTATGGAGTCAACTTCATTTAACGCGGATGGTTTGTCGAGAATCAACGTAAGTGGCACCACCCAGTTGAGAGTTTACCTGACCCAAAGGATAAATGACCCGGATGATGTTAATGCTGATTATGTATGCTTCTATTCCGGAGAATATGAAATCGCCGGTTATCGTCCCAAGCTCGAGGTCACGTACAAAACCCGTTCTCCGATGGTCACATTCAACGGTATAGCCGGACATGACGGACGGGTGTACGATACGAACGGAAGCGGAGTAGGCGCGGGCAACAATTCCGTCGAAGCCACTAACTACGCCTTGCGCTTAGGCGATTATTATAGTGATGGCCAAAACCACTCATATCGGACGGTAGTTTCGTTTGATACTTCATGGTTGCCGGACGATTGTGAAATAGCATCGGCCAGACTCCAGTTGACCCGCGGCTTTTATGGTCCGGAAAAGCTGCCTACCCCCATCGAAATGGACAATCCATTCGATTGGGGTGGAAGCTGTAAGATTGATATTGCCATGGGCCATTTAGGCACCGATGTTGCTCTTGAGAATTGTGATTACGAGGCCGTAGCCGATGCTACGGGTATTGCCACCTTCTCGGAAGATCCGGGACGTGAACAGCCGATGGTTTCAAGTGAATTCAGCGCTGTCGGCAAAAATTATATTAGTAAAACGGGCATAACCCAGTTAAGAGTGTATCTCACGTTGCCGACGAATAACGACAGTAAATCCGATTATTTGGGTTTCTATTCAGGAGAATACGCGTCACAACAGGAATTGAAGGTGCCCAAGCTAATAATTCGGTATGTGGAGCAATAAAAAGGGCAGACTTTTTGCGAAGAGATTACAGTTATTGGCCCTTCTTAAGGGCCGATAACTGTTCATTGGAGGGTTTTGTTGGTGTTGGAGGGTTATTGGAGAGCCATGGTGAGGGTTATTGGAGAGCCATGGTATGAATAAACCGGACAGCAGCGTTATCAATCGTGTTGTGTTTGTTTTTCGGTTCGTGGCTATCTTGGAAACAAGAACATTTAGGAGAAGAAAAGGATGTTTAGAACAGCTAAATATGGTCTGTGTTCGGATGAGAGAAGGTCAAAGATGAGTGTTCGATTGGTTTTGTTTGGTTTGGCAGTAGTGTTCTCATTTGCCGGCAGTAGTATGGCTCAGGAGCCGGTGATGAACCCCGGTAACGGCGTTAATCTGGAGGATTTCGCTGTTCTTGCCTATTACTGGATGGCGACAGATTGCGCGTCCCGCAGCGATTGCGGAGGGGCGGATTTTGAGCCGGATGGCGACGTGGATATAGATGATCTGGAGGCTTTACTATGGGATGGCGTACAAGGCAATTGGCTTAATGGGTCAGACCTTCTGGAATGCCAGGCGGTCTTCTATAGCATAGGCGCTGAAGACGGGCGTGTGTGGGACACTAACGATGGTATTGGCGTCGGCTTCAAGGCTGTTGATACGCTAGCCGTGGACTATCCTATATCCTTACGTTTGGGCGATTCAGTGCAGACGTCGGAGTGGCACCTGACATATCGGACTATACTGTCGTTTGACACGTCATTAGCATTGCCGGAAGTTTGTAACATAACGGCCGCTACGCTTGAATTGACCCGTGGCAGTGAGGACTACTGCGTATCAAATCCGTTTGACGGTTGGGGTGGAACCTGTAAAATTGATCTAGATTCTCAGTTTGGCGGCAGTACCGCTCTTGCGGCTATGGATTGGCAAGCCGCCGCAGATGCTGAATATATCGCGGAGTTCCCGGCAGAGTCATACCCGGACGCCGACGATCTGCCGATGGAATCGACCCCGTTCAGCGGCAGTTCGTTGGGTCTGATCAATACAAACGGCAAGACGCAGTTTAGAGTTTACTTTGAGAACTCGACTAATGGAGATGAGAACACTGACTATTTAGGCTTCTGGTCGGGAGATAGTTATGCACCGGAGCAGTACCGACCCAAACTTAAGATCACCTACCTCACCACGCGTACGACTACGGTGACGTTTACCAGTATAGGCGCTGAGGACGGACGTGTCTGGGACATAGATAATGGTGGTACAGGTGTGGGTTATCTTGCTACTGGCGCTGGCGATGGTTTCAAAACTTTCCGAGTGGGTGATACCTATGATGTCCATAATTATGGATACCGAAATGTACTGTCGTTCGACACATCATCGCTGCCGGATGGGTATGAGGTGACTGCGGCCTGGCTGGAATTGACTGACTATGGATACAACCAAGGTGACAGCCCATTTGGTGATCCTGACACCTGGGGAAGCTGCGTTGTTGACGTTAAAAGCGGTTTCTTCGGTACCGTGGCGGGGTTGGAGAATGTCGATTTTGAGTCTGGCGAAGATTATGTTGCCGCGACGTTCGATACGGCCCCGGCCGGTGAGGGAACAAAAATAGTATCGAGTGATTTTGACGCTGGCAGTCTTGCTTACATCAACAAAACCGGTAAGACCCAGTTGAAGGTTTACTTCAACAAGGTATCCTCTAATATGGATGGCAATGCCGACTATGTGAGCTTCTATTCCGGAGATTTTCCAGGTAGTAAAGAACCAAAACTTGTGGTTCAATATTACATAAATGATTGAAGATAACATTTTAGTTGGATGAATCGGTAGGGCCGCGGGCTTGCGCTTGCGGCCCTTTTTTCTGCTGAAGGTTGGCCCAACAAACACATTGGCAGATTCCCGCCTGGAAAGACCGATAGTTCGACTTTCATTACCACAGGCACGGCCAAGAGGGCCTGGGCACGTCCGCTGGTGATCTGGCGATTTTACCCTGAGTGGCAGTCAACAGTTGCCAGTCCTGCCTGGTCAAAAAAACTTCTTGAAATCGTTGAAAAAAGAGACAATAATCAGTATAACTATGTTAAAGGAAGATAATGATGAAAACAACAATCCATTCCCGGTCAGCCATGCCTTTGCGACAGTGCCTTTTTCTGCTTTGGATGGGGATAATCGCCGTTATGTCCCCAGATCGGCTTGTTTGCGGGCAGGAGCCGACGGGAAATTCCCTGGAGATAAGAACCGAAGAAGATTATTTTTCCGCCTATATCAATGGGCAAATGGCCCTTCGATATAAATATAAACAGGTTCCGTTCAAACCCTACATCAAGGAATTATATACACCTTTGGGTCTGAATATTTTACTTGATTCGCCATCGGATCATGTTCACCATCGCGGTGTGATGTTTGCGGTCGTAGTTGACAACATTGGTTTTTGGGAAGAAACAGACACTTCCGGCAAACAGGTTCACGAAGAAAACTTCAGCGTTTCAACCGTTTCGGATGAGAACGAGCTGCGGGGAACATTCTCGGATACTCTTAACTGGGTCGATCCCAAGACAGATGAGTTGTTATTGAATGAGAAAAGATGTGTTAGCGTCCAACGGATTAAGGGTGTGAGGGCGACACTGCTTACGTGGGAGTCAAAACTGGCAGTTCCCACAGCAAAGAAGAAAGTGACCCTGTTCGGCAGTCATTATGACGGCCTTGGAATGCGTTTTATTCGCTCAATGGATGGTAACGGGATTTTTTTAAATGCGGACGAAAACCAGGGCGAAATATTCCGTGGCGAAGAGCGGCTGGTTCGCTCTTCGTGGTGTGCTTACACCGCCAGGGCCGGGGAAAAAGAGATAACGGTGGCCATGTTTGATGACCCGGCTAATGTGCGGTATCCGGCAACATGGTTTACCATGGCCAAACCTTTTGCGTACCTTTCGGCAACGATGAGTCTGCACACCCAGGCACAGGAGTTAAGCTGCGAAAAGCCGATTACCCTGCGATATGGTATTGCTTTGTGGGATGGAAAGATTGACTCTAAACAAATTGAATCGCTATACCAGAGGTGGCTTGAGACATTGAAAACAGATCAGAAAAAGGACCCTCAAAACAAGGAGAATAGTAATGACTGAGCGTGTTAATACAGGCAAAAGCAGTGAGGAATCGGGGCTGACACGGCGGAAATTTCTGCAAAAAGCTTCGGCGATGGCGGCGATAGCTTCCACGGGGATTGCCTCCGATGCCTTCTCCCAGAATAAATCCCCCAATGAAAAACTCGGAATCGGTGTAATCGGAACCGGCGGCCGGGGAAACAGCCATCTTGAAATGCTTAAATGGATGAAGGATCAGGGAGATAATATTGAGATCGTGGCAGTGTGTGATATCTATCTGCCTCGGCTGGAAAAGGCTGCCAAGACATATAATGCCAAGGCCTATTCCGATCACCGGGAATTGCTGGCGGATAAGAATGTGGATGTTGTCTGTATCGCCACGCCTGACCATCACCACGGTTACCAGGCCATCGATGCCATCCGGGCCGGCAAGGATATTTATTGTGAAAAGCCCGTAACCCACTGGCGACAGTTTGAACTGACCAAGAAGCTGGCTGAAGTTGCGGCCCAATCAGACTGCGTTTTCCAACTCGGCACCCAGGCGATGAGTGATTCGGCCTGGCATCAGATGAAGAAACTTGTTCAGGAAGGTCTTATCGGTAAGCCTCTCTATGGCGAGACGGGTTTTTTCCGCATTGGCGACTGGGGTGAACGCGGCATGGCTGTTGACGACCCCAATGCCAAGCCCGGGAAGGACCTTAATTGGGAAGCCTTTCTGGGTGATGCACCTAAACGGACGTTTAGTGTGGACCGCTATTTTCGCTGGCGTCTGTTCGAAGACTATGCCGGCGGACCCGTGACAGATTTGTATCCTCATTGCTTAACCCAGGTAGTTGATATACTCTCAGTGGGCTTTCCCGAAAGTGTTGTGGCTCTTGGAGGTATCCATCGCTATGACTATGAACTCCGCGATGTGCCTGACACGTTTAATCTGATCGCCCAATATCCCGAAAAAGTGACTATTACCGTTATGGGTACCCAGGCTAATGATTATAATACCACTGATCAGCGAGGGGCCGGAAACCGTTGCCCTGTTATTCGTGGCTGGGATGGCACGTTGACAATCCAAAACAACAAGGAAGTCGTTTTTACTCCGTTACAGGTTCGGGAAGCAAAAGCTCCCCAGCGTATTCCCATTGAACGGGCGGAAAACAACGTAGAGCATTGGCGGAACCTGATCGAGTGCTCTCGAGGGCGGAACAAGCAGACATGGAGCCCGATGGACCTGGCTTTTAAGACCCAGACGGTGCTGCAGATGGCCATGCTGGCACATAAGAACGTCAAAACAGCCCGGTTTGACTCAAAAGCCAAGGAAATTATTCTTTAAGCTGGAAAGCAGGAGTAGTCAGGAAGGATAAAGTGATGAGAGATGTCAGATTAAAGTAAAAGGTAATGCTGTGCTAAATAACGAAATGTCACGTCGTGATTTCTGCAGGATAACCGCTCAAGGCGCAGGCGCTATCGCAATGTCAAATGTCGTATCGTCATCCGTCTTTGGAAAGGGAAGTTCTATGAGCAACATAAAATTGGGTGTAAACATGGAATTCGTCCGCCACGCAGACAAGTCCTTTGAGTGGGGAGTCGAAAAAGCCGCACAGATCGGCTATGAGTATGTTGAGCCGATGGTGCATTGGGGACGCGAACTTCTAAGCGAAGCGGGATATTTTCACAGCGTATCAATGCTCGACGACCCTTACCGCATAAAGCGCGCCTGCGAAAAGGCAGGTGTGAAGATATCAGGACTTTCCTCCCATGCCCCCCTGTGTAAGCCGGAGATCAGCACTGAATATCTCAAGCAGGCTGTTCGTTTCGCTGCTGAGTGCGGTGCGCCAGTGGTTAATACGGACGAGGGGCCAAAACCGGGCTGGACGACGGAAGAAGAAGATCATGTCCTGATGAGATATGTGCTGAAAGAAGTGTCAATGGTTGCAGAGCCCAGAGGCATAAAGATCGGTCTGGAACCGCATCAGCAATACAGCAAGACTCCAAAAGGCCTTGCCCGTATATTCAAGCTGGTCGATTCACCTGCAATCGGGATCAACTTCGACACCGGTAACAGCTATCTTGGCGGACAGGATCCGCATCAATGGCTTGAGAGCGTCAAAGGAGACCTGATCCATCTACACGCAAAGGACATCTCTGTGGCCCAGTCACAGGATGAACGCGGCAAGGTTACCGGCACACCGGTCGGCTGTGCCTGCGGTGATGGCGTTATCGACTGGAAACGTGTTATCGAAATCTGCAAAACTATCCCCAACGAAATAGTATTCAGCGTAGAGTGCGGCACCATAGAACAGGCTCAGCGGAGTATCAAGCACCTGAAAAGCCTTATTTGAAATCTTTTTAATGGCTCACTTAACTTTCGCACTTTTTATAGCCCGGCGGAAGGTGAGGTCAGGTTTTGGCGATTTTGCGGCGGCTGGGAGATTTGGCGACGATTTCACGAGTGGGGGCAGTACGGATGGTATCGGAAACGACGGGAGTTTTTTCGCTGAGGTCGAACTTGCCGACATTACGTAGTCTGCGGTAGCGGTTTTCTATGAGATTTTCGATTTTATAGCGGCGCAGGTCTCGGATGGTTTTGATCAGGTGTGTTTCAAGGTTGTGGACCGCTTCGTGTGGGTTGCGGTGAGCGCCGCCGAGTGGTTCGGGGATGATATGATCGACGACTCCCATTTTTGCCAGGTCTCCGGCGGTGAGTTTAAGGGCCTCGGCGGCCCTTGGGGCCTCGGCGCCGTCCTTCCATAGGATGGCGGCACATCCCTCTGGAGAAATGACCGAGTAGTAGGCAAACTGCATAATGTCCAGGCGGTCTCCTACGCCAATACCCAGGGCGCCGCCGGAACCTCCTTCGCCAATGACAACACACACAATGGGGACCGTCAGGGCTGCCATTTCCATGAGACTGACGGCAATGGCCTGAGCCTGGCCGCGTTCCTCGGCGCCGATGCCTGGATAAGCGCCTGGCGTATCGATCAGACAAACGATGGGTAGCTGGAATTTCTCAGCCAGTTTCATTTTGAGCAGTGCCTTGCGGTATCCCTCCGGGTGGGCGCAACCAAAATTACAATCGATTTTTTCTTTGGTGGATCGGCCTTTGTTATGACCGACGATCATAACTTTTTCGCGGCCGATGTGACCAAAACCGGTAATTATGGCACGATCGTCGCCAAAACAGCGGTCGCCGTGTAATTCTCGAAAGTTTTTGACCATCATGTCAAGATAGTCTGGCACCAAGGGCCGACGAGGATGGCGGGAGACCTGAACCGTCTCCCAGGCGGAAAGATTGTTGTATATTTTATTTGTCAGACCGACGAGATTAGATCGCAACTGACGGATTTCCGGGGAATAATCGATTCCCTTGACGCTCTGTAGGGACTGTAGCTCGGCAATCTGCGTTTCCAGGTCGGCCAAGGGCTTTTCGAAATCCAGGCAACCGTTGCCGTTGGGATTATTCGATACCGCGATGTTTAAATCGCCTAAATTGTTGGTCTGCCTCATCAGTATGCTCATCCTGGCTATTAGTGACACTCCCGAGCCTGGCTAATTGCAACAAACAACCCGGGATAATGGCTCTTATGCCAACTTAACGGGGCAACGTAAGTTAAAAACAGATTCTCAAGTTAACTGGCAATAAGATACTAAACGAACAATGATACTTGATGTAAAAGCCGATAGCAAGAAAAAATTTGACATCTTTGGGGACTGCGGATACTCTTAGGTTGTTGACCACCGGAAACATGGAGGTTGTAAAGTTGTGAAAACAAAGGAATTAGAGAGTATATCTATAATAGGATTGGGGCTGCTGGGCGGGTCTTTGGGCCTGGCGGTCAATCGTGTATTTCCGCAAGTAAGGCGTTTTGGGTACAGTCATCGGGCGGTTACGCGTGATAAAGCACTTGCCGCCGGTGTGATCGATGTCAGTTGCGCGACGGTGGGCGAGGCGGTAAGCCAGGCACAATTGGTTGTATTGACCAGTCCGATCGGGACATTTGAAGGTCTGATGAAGGAGATGGCTGACTTTTTACCCAAAGGCTGTGTGGTGACGGATGTTGGCAGTACCAAAGTATTTCCGATACGCTGGGCCGGCAGGTATTTACCCACGAGGGTCGAGTTTTTGGGTTCGCATCCGATAGCCGGTTCGGAACAGCGAGGCGTGGAATTTGCGCGGGCCGATCTTTTTGACGGGTCGCACTGCATTATTACGCCAACAGCCAAAACGACTCAGAAAACCATCAGATTCTTGTCTGAATTCTGGCAAGGACTGGAAATGCAGGTTTCTCAAATGAAACCGGCAGAGCATGACCGTGTGCTGGCGCGGATCAGTCATCTGCCGCATGTGCTGGCGGTGGCGTTGGTGAACAGCTCCGATCCTCAACAGATGCTGATGTGCGGCAAAGGATTTCTGGATACAACGCGAATATCGTCAGGGCCGCCGGGAGTGTGGCGTGATATCCTGATGAGCAATGCGGCTAATACCAAAGCGGCAATCGAACGAGTGATAAAAGAACTGGAGCAAATAGAAAAAGCTCTGCAGGACGGTAACGATAAAGCGATTATGAAAATGCTGAGTAAAGCCCAGGCCAAACGGAATGGTCTGGTCGAAAGGAAACTAAGACGGAAGGAACTGCCGATATAATGACGCACCGTATCGAGGTATTTAACAAACCTGAGTATCTGGATGTCCATGGCGAAGAAGTATCAGCCGATATCAGACAACTGGGAATAGAGACAGTAGAAGTAGTTCAGTCAATGCGGGTTTTCCTGATTGAAGGAGAGTTTGACGACAAACAACTGCATCAGATTGCTGTGGAGCTTTTGGTTGATCCGGTAAGCGAAGGATATCAACTTGGCCGGACAGGGGCGCCGGCCGGATTGGCGCAGGCGACGTTGCTGGAAGTGCATCTCAAGCCGGGGGTAACCGATCCCGTAGCGGATTCGGCGGTGATGGCTATTACCGATATGGGGCTTAAGGCCCGAAGTGTGCGTACGGCACGAAAATACATCATTCTGGGTAGTCTGAGCAATAAGCAAAAGCAGACGATCGCTCAAAAGGTTCTGAGCAATGATTGCATAGAAGAAGTAATTTTCGGAGCCGATGACCAGCCGCCCAGTTGGCATGTCAAAGCTTATCAACTCGAAATAACGCATCTGCCGATAAGGCAGATGGAAGATCGGGAGCTGGAAGGTCTGAGCAAACGGATGGATCTTTTTTTGAATTCGGCGGAGATGCGGGCAATTCGGGATTATTACCGCCGACTGGGGCGGGAACCGAGCGACGTCGAGCTGGAAACGCTGGCGCAGACATGGAGTGAGCACTGTGTGCACAAGACATTTCGCGGTGTGATCGAACTAACCGAAATCGATAAAAACGGCGATGAGCGAAAGAATACTATTGATAATTTATTGAAATCAACCGTGGCCCGAGCGACCCGTGAATTGGACAAACCATGGTGCATATCGGTATTCAAGGATAATTCCGGTGTGGTTGCCTTTGATGAGGACTTTGCGGTCTGCTTCAAGGTTGAAACGCATAACCATCCATCGGCAATCGAGCCTTACGGCGGCGCGGCAACCGGGATAGGAGGATGTATTCGTGATCCGATGGGGACCGGATTGGGGGCCAAGCCTATTGCCAATACGGATATTTTTTGCTTTGCCGAGCCGGACAAGGGTGTCGATCAGTTGCCGGCTGGAGTTTTGCATCCGCGGCGTGTGATGAAAGGAGTTGTCAGCGGGGTGCGTGATTATGGTAATCGGATGGGAATACCGACGGTCAATGGGGCGGTGCTGTTCGATGACCGTTATATAGGCAATCCGCTGGTATTTTGTGGGAATATCGGTTTGATACCGCGTGAGAAGTGTTTCGGCTGCGTCCCGGAGGGTAGTCTGATAATGGTGGTGGGCGGGCGAACCGGACGGGACGGCATCCATGGCGCTACGTTTAGCAGCGGTGAGATGACGCATGAACATGAATCATTGTTTTCCCATGCGGTGCAGATTGGTAACGCGATCACCGAAAAAAAGATGCTCGATACGCTGATCAAGGCCCGTGACGAGGGATTGTATGTGGCTATAACCGATTGCGGAGCTGGTGGGCTTAGCAGCGCAGTGGGCGAAATGGGAGAAAAACTGGGGGCAGTAGTCGATCTGGAAAAGGTGCCGTTGAAGTATGATGGGCTCAACTATACCGAAATATGGATCAGCGAAGCGCAGGAACGAATGGTTATCGCAGTGCCGCCGGAAAACCTGGAAAGAATAAAGGAGATATTCGCCAGTGAAAATGTGGAAGCGACGGTCATCGGCAGGTTCGGAAATGATGGGAAACTGGAACTGCGTTATAACGGCCAGACGGTTGGCGAGTTGGATATGGAGTTTCTGCATAACGGGCTGCCAAAATATACGCGAAAGGCTGTTTGGCGGATGCCGGACCTGATCGAACCGGAACTCCCTGAAAAAACGGATTATACCGATGACCTCAAGAAGATACTGGCTGACTACAACGTTGCCAGTAAGGAATGGGTCGTCCGGCAGTATGATCACGAGGTGCAGGGCGGCTCAGCGATTAAGCCGATGGTCGGGGTGGAAAATGATGGACCTGGCGACGCGTCGGTGATCAGGCCAATTCTGAGTAAGGATATGGGTGTTGCGATCGGATGCGGTATCTGTCCGCAATACAGTGATATCGATCCCTATTGGATGGCGATGGCGGCGATTGACGAAGCGGTGCGCAACGTCGTGGCGGTGGGGGGGGTGCCTGGGCGGATAGCGCTCCTGGATAACTTCTGCTGGGGTAATTGCGATAAGCCGGACCGGCTGGGTGGACTGGTGCGGGCTGGTCAGGGCTGTTATGACGCGGCGATGGCGTACGGGACACCATTTATTTCCGGTAAGGATTCGCTCAATAACGAGTTTGTTACCGAAAACGGCGAAACGATCAATATTCCGGGAACCCTGCTGATCAGTGCAATGGCGATGGTGGAAGATGTTAATCGCTGTGTTACGATGGATGCCAAAAAGGCGGGGGATTTGATTTTGATTATAGGAGAGACGAAAGACGAACTGGGGGCGTCTTGTTATTACAAAGGACATGGGCAACTCGGTGCGAATGTACCGCGGGTGGATTTGCAGGCGGGACCGAAAGTGATAGCGGCGGTGGCTGAGGCGATTAGAGAAGGATTGATAGCCGCGTGTCACGACTGCAGTGAAGGAGGGTTGGCGGTGGCATTGGCGGAGATGGCCTTCGCGGGTGGACTCGGAATTGAAGCTAACCTCGGTAATGTGCCGTGTAGTCGGAATGTTTTGCGCAATGATCAGGTGCTGTTCAGTGAAAGCACATCACGATTTATAGTCGAGATTGCTCCGGAGGGCCTTGGCAGGCTGGCGGAGATTTGCAAAAATATACGGTTCGGCGAGATTGGTAAGGTAACAGACCAGACGAGGCTGATTATTAAAGACGCAGGCAACAAAAAAGTTGTCGATGCGGGAATAGCGGATTTGAAGGAGGCGTGGCAGAAACCGTTACGCTGGTGAAAACGGAAAGTTGGCAATAAAGCATAGCTGAGTTGTGTGCAGGCGTGCTACGCATTATAGGTAAAAACGAAGTTTATGGCAGAAATAAGAGTATTAGTATTGCGGACGGCGGGGACGAATTGCGATCAGGAGATGTGCTGGGCGTTCGATATGGCAGGTGCCAAAGCGGAGACGGTTCATGTCAATCGGTTGATTGGCGAACCGGAGGTGCTGGCGGATTATCAGATATTGGCGCTTCCGGGCGGGTTCAGCTACGGTGATGATATCGCGGCAGGTAAGATACTGGCTAACCAACTGATCCATCATTTCAACGATCAGGTGCGGCAGTTCATAGATGCTGATAAACTGGTGCTGGGGGTTTGTAATGGTTTTCAGGTGCTGGTGAAGGCAGGAATACTGCCGGGTGTAAACCATAACGGGACAAAACTTCACACAACGATTACCTATAATGATTCGGGTAAATTTGAGGATCGCTGGGTGTATCTGGAGCCGGGGACGGATAAATGCGTGTTTGTCGATCCATGTCAGCGTATTTATCTGCCGGTGGCGCACGGGGAGGGAAAAGTCTGCTTTGCACGGGAAGAACTTCTGGAGCAGGTGAAAGAAGATGGGCAGATAGCGTTTCGATATGTCGATAAAGACGGCAAATTCGGCGACTATCCGGTTAACCCGAACGGTTCGACTGATCACATAGCAGGCTTGTGCGATCCGACCGGTCGGGTGTTGGGGTTGATGCCGCACCCGGAACGGTTTGTGCATCGGACACATCATCCACGCTGGACACGAGAGGATGTACAGCAAGCTGACGGGCTGAATATTTTTACGAATGCGGTGCGATATTTTGAGTAGAGATTCGCTAAAGAAGATATGCTCAGGCAGGGAATGTGGGCATACATCGCTATAGTGGAGATGTTGGTGAGTAAAGTAAAAGTTAAGCAAGGGAATAAAACGAGTAGGTGGTGTATTGCTCCGGTTTGGGAAGATCGCAAGGAGTTGGCAGGTAAGCTGCGCGTATCGGAGCTTGTGGTGCAACTGCTGCGTAATCGAGGTGTGAGCAGTTTTGAAGAGGCGCAGAAGTTTTTGCAGCCGAGTCTTAACGATTTGATCGAACCCGAAAGACTGCTGGGAATGGCCGCGGCGGTAAAACGGATCCGTCGTGCGATCAGTAATAACGAAAAAATCGTTATCTATGGTGATTATGATGTTGACGGGATTGCGGGGGTGGTGATTTTGTGGCGGTGCCTGAAACTGGCGGGGGTGGAAGTGGAATATTATGTGCCGCACCGGATCGAGGAGGGCTATGGGCTCAACGTGGAAGCGATGGAGCAACTGGCCGAGCGTGGGGCCAAGCTGATTGTAACCGTGGATTGCGGAATAACGGCGCACAAGTCGGTTCAAAGGGCGGTGGAGTTGGGAATGGAACTGATTATTACCGATCATCATCAAATTGAAGGCCAACCGGCGCCGGCTCAGGTGATAGTACATCCGGATATGGAAGGACAGGATTATGCCAACAAATTCCTGTGCGGTGCGGGGGTGGCGTTCAAGCTGGCCTGGGCGTTAGGGCAGGAATTTTCTGGTACGAAGAAGGTGTCGGATGAATTTCGGGAGTTTTTGCTTTCGGCCACGTCGCTGGTGGCGTTGGGGACAATAGCGGATGTGGTGCCGCTTTTGGGTGAGAACAGATTGCTGGCACGGTTTGGACTGGAAGGGTTAGCCAACAGTGAGGATGCCGGGATCAAGGCGATAATAAAAGCAGCAGGACTGGAAGGACAAAAACTCGACAGTAGTCATATCGGATTTCGGTTGGCGCCAAAATTGAACGCGGCCGGGCGGATGGGTCATGCCCGTCTGGCGGTGGAGTTGTTCACAAAAAGCAGTTTCCAGCAAGCCCTGGAGATTGCTAATTACCTGGAGGGGCAAAATCGACTTCGGCAAAAGGTGGAAAAAGAGATCACCACTGAAGCGATGGCGCAGGTGGAACAGTTGAAATTGCAAGATAAAGAGTTGAAGGGAATTGTGGTGGCGGGAGAAGACTGGCACGCCGGAGTGATTGGTATTGTTGCCAGTCGAATTGTAGATAAGTACCATCGACCTGCTATCGTAATCTCGCATGCAAACGGTACGCACAGAGGTTCGTGTCGCAGCGTGAAAGGGTTCGATATGTGCCGGGGGTTGCAGAATTGTTCGCAGTATTTGCTTAGTTTCGGGGGACACGCCATGGCGGCGGGATTGACCATTGCACCGAACAAGACCGAGGCATTTCGCCAGGCATTTAATGATTGTGTCAACAAACATCTAAGCGAGGAAGATTTGGTCGATAGAATTGATATTGACGCGGAAGTGGGGCTGGATGAACTTGACGTGGCGGCAGTGGAGATGATCAAAAGATTGGAACCATTTGGAATGGGCAATCCCAGAGTGCAGTTGGTAATACGCAATTTGCAGTTGGTCGAGCAGCCCCGCCGGATGGGTAAAAAAGGAGCACACTTGCAATTTACCGTGGCCGCGGCGGGAGATAGTCAGGCACATTTGCGTCCCGGTGGGATAATGCGTGTGGCGGCATTTGGAAAAGCTAGTTGGGAGAAAAAGCTGATCGATGCGGAGAGTTTTGATCTGGTCTTCGAGCCGACAATTAATCGCTACAACGGCAATACGACGGTGGAAATGATCGCGAAAGACATTAAGCTATCCTGACAATAAGCGATAAAAACACGATGGCAGGGCGGCCGGAAGAATGGAGATTTTATTATTGACTTTGGGCGGCGGATGTGGTTTAATGAATGCTGGTTTACAGGAGTTCGGAAATGCCGCAAACGACCGTAAAAGTACAGTATTTTTGGTGGTGGCACAGTTGCCGCAGCCGTGAGCCTGCCGACTAGAGGTCTGGCATGTATTTTCATAAACCAAATCGCGGCTGAAAATCAGGTTGGCCGCGTTTTTTTTGTCTGGCAAAACAGGAGTAAACACAATGCAGAAGACATTTACAACTCAAGGCGGAATCAAAGTTGTCAGGACCAAGGAGGAGGTAGCCGTAACTGATGCCTTGACAGATGTTTACAAGAACATAGATCAGGCTAAAGGTTGCGTTTTAGCCAGTGACTATGACTACCCGGGTCGCTATTCACGATGGGATATCGGTTTTATCGATCCGCCGATCGAGATGATCAGCCGGGGCAGGAGCTTTACCTTGCGAGCTCTGAATGAGCGAGGGGAAATCATGCTGCCTATGCTGCTGGGGGCGGTGGCGGGAAATCCGCATGTGGAAAGTTATGAAGTCACAGACAAAGAGATTACCGGGGAAGTGATTCCCATGCCGAGCGATTTTCCGGAAGAACAACGCAGCAAACAGCCGAGTATTTTTTCGGTTTTGCGGGCGATATGCAGTTTGATGGCTTGTGACGATGAATATCTGAGCATGTTCGGAGCGTTTGGGTATGACCTGGTGTTCCAGTTTGAGCCGATCGAATTCAAACACGACCGCAGTAAAGTGGGTGCCGATTGTCATCTGTTTCTGCCGGACCGCGTGGTGGCGATAGATCGTCAAAAACAAAATGCCTTTAAGCTTTCTTATGAATTCACCGGTCTGCACGGCGGCAGTACCGAGGGCGTTCCCGTAACAGGCCAACGACAGGAAATGAGCAGGGGTATCTCTTCGACGGAGATAATGTGTGATCATCAGGAAGGCGAGTATGCCGGGAAAGTCGAACAGATAAGAGAGGGCTGCCGGTGCGGTGATTTCTTTGAGGTTGTGCTTTCACAGATGTTCAGCGTTAAGTGCGGTTATTTTCCGTCGGAGATATTTGCCCGTCTGCGCAAGAATAATCCCAGTCCGTATGATTTTCTGATTAATCTGGGCGATGAACAACTCATCGGAGCGTCACCGGAAATGTTTGTGCGTGTGAAAGGCAGGGAAGTGGAGACATGTCCGATCAGCGGTACTATCAGGCGCGGCGGCAGTCCCATGGAGGATTCCGAGCGGATCAGAGAACTGTTGTCGAGCAAAAAGGATGAATCGGAACTTACGATGTGCACCGATGTGGATCGCAATGATAAATCGCGGGTGTGTGTGCCGGGCACGGTACAACTGGTTGGACGGCGATTGGTGGAAAGTTATTCGCGATTGTTTCACACCGTCGATCACGTGAAAGGCGTTCTGCTGGATGATTGTGACATATTCGATGCGTTCTTATCGCATACGTGGGCCTGTACGCTGACCGGAGCGCCGAAACCCATCGCTATGCAGACCATCGAGAACCTGGAAAACAGTGCCAGGGGATGGTACGGCGGATGCGTAGGTTTATTCACTTTCGACGGACAATTAAATACCGGTATTACTATCCGAACAATCCATCTGCATGATAAAGTCGCCGAAGTGCGGGCCGGCGCTACGCTGCTGTATGATTCGATCCCGAATGAGGAAGATGAAGAAACACGCATAAAAGCGTCGGCATTCCTGCAGGCGGCAACCATAAAAGACTATGAAGATATTTCAGCGGTAGGGGGTCACTTAAAGATCAACAAAGGCAAACGCGTTTTGTTTGTGGATAATCTGGATAGTTTTGTGCATACGCTTGCCAATTACGTCAGGCAAACGGGGGTGGAAGTGATCACCTTGCGCAAAGGGTTCGACCCGGAAAAGCTCGACCAGATCAAGCCCGACCTGCTGTTTATCTCGCCGGGACCGGAAACGCCCGAAAAGTTGGGAGTACCTACATTGGTCGGACAAGCCGTAAAGCGTAATATTCCGATTTTCGGTGTGTGCCTGGGCCATCAGGGAATCGCCCAGTATTTCGGTGCCCAACTCGGCGTAATGCTCACGCCAATGCACGGTAAGGAATCGATGGTTTATCACAATCAGAAAGGGATATTCGAAAATGTGGCTAATCCATTTTCCAGCGGGCGATATCACAGCCTGTACGTCAAAAAGGATGCCTTGCCGGATTGCCTGGATATTATCGCCGAGACTGAGGACAAAATAATAATGGCCCTGGCACATAAGGAATTGCCGATCGCCTCGATCCAGTTTCATCCCGAATCGATTTTGACCTTGCAGGACAACGTTGGCCTGAAGATAATCGCCAATGTCATTGAATTGTTAACTTAGCCACAGAGGTCACAGAGAACTCAGAGGGAATTAAAAAATAACCAATGGCAACATAGAAGGAAATAATTAGACGCTTGGGTTTGGCTTTACCTTCGGCTTTTTCAAGAAAACAAAAGAACCAGAACAATTAAACTATACGAAAAGGTGTTGTTGTATGAATATCGAGTATCCGAGCAATTGGGGAAAGGAACCAGTATCAGGATTTCTCAAATCCGCATATTCAAACAATGTTTCATTTTTTAAATATTTTTCAGAAACGCTTCCTGTTAAAGCTATTAGGGAGGTTGACAAGCTTTTTTTATGTTTTGCGGAAATTCATTTCAATATTAAGGATTATATGCTCCCAAATTTTGTCACCAGATGTCGTGCTGCTTACTTAGGGGCAGTTCGTTTGGCTACTAGTGGACAGGTTGTTGAGGCATATATGGTTATGCGTGGATGTTTGGAAAACGCTCTATATGCTTTGCATATTTATGAGGACACAGAATATGTTACGATTGAGGATAATCATTCAAAGGCAGGCAATAATGATAAGTCTGGGAAAGCAAAAAAGAGGCTTCTTGTATGGTCGGGTAGAGGAGAAAACGCAGACGCAAATGATCAATGTAGAAAGGTGTTTTCCCATAGTAAAGCAATCAAGAGTTTAAACAGGAAGAATAAAAAGCTGGGTGAGGTGGTATCAACATTATACAACCGTACAATCGATAATGGCGCGCATCCTAATTTTTATGGAATGGCCTCAACTTGTAATTTCAATTTGGATGACGGTGAAGATCAGTATTTTTTACCGCCTGATTCTGTTCCTTTTAAGTTGTGTGTGCAGACAATAGTCGAAGTTGGTGTATGTAGCTTGTTTATATTCTATCTTATGTTCAAAGAATACTTTACGGATAATGAGTTCCGCAAACATTTATATGAATTGATTAAATTGTTTCCAAGAGATATGGAAGCTTTGAACAACAGTATGATTTTTAATGAGTGATGATTTAACTAAAAAAATAATTGGCGCTGCGATAGAAGTGCATCGCGTTTTGGGACCGGGTCTTCTGGAATCGGTGTATGAGGGAGCACTTTGTCACGAATTTTCGCTTGAAGAAATAGCATACCAGCGACAGGTTGCTGTTGACGTGAGATACAAAGACTGTATCATTCAGGGACAGAAACTAGATTTGTTGGTGGAAGGAAAAGTTGTGGTGGAGATAAAATCTGTGCAAAAACTACCGGAAGTGGCCACCGCCCAGGTGCTTTCTTATCTGAAAGCAACTGGATTAAGGCGAGCTTTGCTAATCAATTTTGGTGAAGCAAGGCTTGTTGATGGTGTCAAAAGAATATCTCTGTGAACTCTGTGGCCTCTGTGGCTAATATTTTTAAGGAAGTAAATTATGTTGCGGGAACTGGTGGAAAAGATATTACGGAAAGAAGACCTCTCGTTTGAGCAGGCGCATGAGTCGCTGAATGCAATTCTGGACGGTCAGTGCACAGAGGTTGTGATTGCCGGGTTTCTAACGGCGCTGGCGGCCAAGGGCGAGCAGGCCCAGGAAGTGGCGGGGATGGCCCGTGCCTTGCGCGACCATGCGGTGCCGGTTCGGCCCAAGGCTGGGCCGCTGGTGGATACGTGTGGGACCGGGGGTGACGGACAGGCGACGTTTAATATCAGTACTACAGCGGCGCTGGTAGCGGCCGGGGCGGGAGTAGCGATAGCCAAGCATGGCAATAGAGCAATCACCAGTCAATGCGGCTCGGCGGATATTCTGGCCCAGTTTGGAGTCAAGATCGACGCGGTCCCGGAAGTGATCGAGCGTTGCATTGACGAAGCGAATATCGGTTTTATGTTTGCGCCGTGTCATCATCCGGCGATGAAATACGTTCAGCCGATCCGCAAGGCATTGGGGTTTCGGACGGTTTTTAACGTATTAGGACCGCTGGCCAACCCCGCCGGCGCCGATGCCCAGATAATCGGAGTAGCCAAGCCGGAACTGATGATGGTAATGGCCGAATCGCTGAAACTCCTGGGGGTCAAACGGGCCATGGTGGTGCACGGGGATGGTATGGATGAGATTAGTATATGCGGACCAACCGATATTGTCGAACTGGCCGATGGGCAACTCAATAACTATACCGTTGATTGTATGGAATATGGATTGGCCCGGGCTGAGATTTGTGATCTGACCGGCGGGACACTGGAGGACAATGCAGCGATCACGCTGGCAATCTTAGAGAACAAAATAGCCGGGCCCAGACGGGATATTGTGTTGCTTAACGCGGCAGCGGCGATTATGGCCGGCGGAAAGGCGCCCACTCTGGTAGAGGGAATTGCCATGGCAAATATGAGTATCGACAGTGGTCAGGCAATAAAGACGTTAAAAAAACTGGTCGAGATTTCCAATTCATGACGCCGGCGTCAAAACTATTTTGATACGTTGATTCCGGCACCTAGAGGGTGTTTTTAGGCGTGAATATCGATTTTTGACGGTATCATCATTCATAGGACACTGAAACCTTGGCAAAAATTAAGATTTGCGGGATAACGAACCTGGCAGATGGGCAGTTGGCGGTGGAGTTGGGTGCGGAGCTGCTGGGATTTAATTTCTACAGGGACAGTCCGCGATACATAGAACCGCCGGTGGCGGCGGAAATCATCGCCCAACTGCCAAAAAAAGCTGTGATGGTGGGGCTGTTTGTTAATGCGCCGAACGAATATATTAAAGATGTGCTTGGTCAGTGCCCATTGGATATGGCACAATTGCATGGGGATGAGAGTAATGCCTATTGCCGGGCGGTAGGGGGGCTTGGGGTCAGTGTAATGAAGGCATTTCGTATGAAAACACCTGAAGATATCAAACGGGCTGAAAAATATGATGCCGAGTTGATATTGCTGGATGCGTTTCGGGAGGAACTGTACGGCGGAACGGGGCATACGTTTGACTGGAGCTGGATAAAAACAGTGAGCGGGAAAAAGATATTTCTGGCCGGTGGTATTGGGCCAGACAATATCCGGCAGGCATTGGCGGTGGAGACGTATGGTATTGATCTGTGTAGTGGCGTAGAAAAAGAACCGGGTGTCAAGGACCCGGACAAGATGAAATTGCTTTTCAAGAATATCGCCGATTATTATGAATAAACGTAAGCAAAAAAAAGAAAATGGCATATTGCTTTTCGGCGGCACGTTCGATCCGATTCACAACGGGCATTTGATTATTGCGCGGGCGGTGGCTGAGAAACTGCAGGTACAGGAAGTGATTGTGATTCCCTCGGCCAATCCGCCGCACAAAGGGAAAAAGTCAATCACCGCGGTGGAACATCGATTGGTGATGGTGCACCTGGCGGTCAGAAATGACGAACTATTTGAGGTTTCCGATTGCGAGTTGCTACGACCAGGGCTCAGTTACACGCTCGATACGGTTCGTTTCTTTCGTGAACTTTGTGGACCAGAGGCGGTGTTGTATTGGCTGATCGGAGCGGACAGTATCAGCGATCTGGTCGGTTGGTATAAGGTGGGCCAATTAGTGGATGAATGTACGGTCGTGACGGCCCGGCGGCCGGGATGCGATTGGGGGGACCTGTCGGTCTTACAAACGGTGCTTAACGACGAGCAGATCGCACGGCTGAAAGATAATGCGATGGACACACCGGAAGTGGATATCTCGGCGACTGAGATACGCCGACGCGTAAATGCGGGATTGTCGATAGACGATCTGGTCCCGCCGGAGGTCTGTGCCTACATTGCCAGCCATGGATTGTATAAGTTAAGCTAACGGGATGTTTTTGGTCACTTTTGATTTCAAGAGAAGTCAAGGAACCCAGTACAATTCCCCTTTACCTTGCAGTAGTTTCAACTGCCAACGAGCAGGAAGATTGTCATAGAACTTGGGTAATACATATCCATAAGTCTTGTTCAAGAAGTCCGCTTTTATCCGATTAATGAACACATAAGCGCCTTTTGGAATATCAGCGGCATCCATACCGGCAAAATCCATAGTTTTGCTTTGAGGTGGATATTTCCAATAGAAATCCAACAGTTTAGTAGTACTACTGTCCGTGAAGACCACATCATCAGGGGTGAGTTGTTGTGCTATCGATCGCATTGCTTTGTACGGTTGGGCCGCTTTAATGTTCTTATAGATACCCAAAGTGCAGGCGGCGCAGGAGCCCAAAAACAAGAGCACAACCCAGAGTTGACGCCTGCGATAAAAAGCGGCAATTCCAGTTTTTTGTGAGTGAAAGAGATCGCAAATGAACCCGGCAGATAGAATAAGACCTGGGAAAAGTATTGGATACAGGTATCTGTTATTCAGAACCAACGGTCGGTATGACACTATACTGGAGGATCCGAAATTGAACATGGCAACTATAAACAGAAACCATACCCCAGGAAAAATAAAGGTACGTACACGTTTCATCACCGCATATCCAATGGCAACAATACCCAGGATCATAAACGGGCCAAAGAACTCGGTAAGGAAGATTTTTCTTGGTCCGCTAACGAATAGTCTCTTGATTACTGCGATATAGTAACCATCCCCCGTCCAACCATATTTGCTTCCTTCTGTGAAAAACCATCCTTTGCATACATGGTAATTCCTTTCGGTTTCGTGGAAACGATGCAACCAGTCACCGCTGTTTTGATAGTAAACAAACGATTCAATAAAAACTACTGCTAAAAAGGTCAGCCCTGTGGCAAACATAATAATGATATTTTGCTTATTATGACAGGCAATCCAAATCAGATAAACCACAAGAAAGGGCAACAAATAGCAGACGCTCTCCTTACACAACCATGAAGCAGCTAGAGCCAAGCCGGAAATGCCAGCGCAGATGATCTTGGAACAGATGGAAGAAGATCTCGAAGCATAAAAAATAAGTACAAGAGCCAAATTGGCCCAAAATCCAGCAGGAAGGTCCGGCAGCAATAGGGAGGCTAGTTGTGCATCAAGAGGGAGAATGGCTTGCAGAGCTGCGGCAACAAGCCCGGCGTTGAGATCCCAAAACAGTCCACCGGCAAAAAAAGCCAGAACAACACCTAGCATTGACAGGGCAAACGGATATATAATTGCGGCCCATTCACTGGTGCCGAAAACTCGCAAACACAAGGCGGCAGGGGCAAAGAGCCCCACCCGCAGAGAAAAAACCGGAACGTTATGACCTGTGTTAATTTTGAAGTTACCGTTAGCCATTTGATGAGCAAATTTTGCGTATACACCGTCATCAGAGCCTTGGTACCCGGTAAATGAGATTATCCGAACGAAGAAAGCCACAATGAGAATAAGGCAGAGCAAAGCTCCTGTATGGAATTTAGTATGTTCAGATGAAGGCATATATTACATCCAAGATTTCTGATCGCTTTCTGTTCATCAGAGTTGTTGTGATTTCCGATCATTATGGTATCGGAATTGGTCTGGAAATTCCATTATTTTGCGAACATTTTATTTGCCAGATACAAATTTCTATGTGAAAGACTGGGACAAAGCCTGTACAGTAAGTAGTTGAAACTTAAAATGCTTCCATTGGCAGTGGGATTAACAGCATATTTGCTTTCATGGCACAACGCCTGAAATAACTGCTTGACATATCTGATTTTGCCGATATATTGATAAAATCCAGATGTTTGTTAAGTAACAGAAATAACAATGGTTTATTCAGGATTTGTCGATGGTACGAATAATTCTTCCTGATGAAAGTGTGCTTGAGTTTGACGGGCCTGTAACGGGCCTGGCGGTGGCTGAGCGGATCGGTCCGCGCCTGGCTAGAGCCGCTCTGGCGTTGAGGATTGACGGTGAGCTTTGCGATGCGACCACGGTGATTGACCGCGATGTAAGGCTGGAAATTGTTACCGACAAAAACGATCAGGAAACGATTATTAACCTGATGCGGCACAGTTGTGCCCACGTAATGGCCGAGGCGATCTGCCGTCTATTTCCCCAAACCAAACTGGTGTACGGACCGACGGTGGAAAATGGATTTTACTACGATATCGATCTGGATCGGCCGATCACGCCGGACGATTTTGCCGCCATAGAGGAGGAAATGAAAAAGATTGTCGCGGCCGATAAGCCTTTTTTGCGTTACGAGATGACCCGAGACGAGGGGATGGCCAAGCTGCAGGCGGAAGGCAACAGGTACAAAATCGAAAATGCTCAGCGTGCCCAGGGAGATACGTTGAGCTTCTATGTGACCGGGGCGAGGGGAAATAACAATTTTGAGGATTTGTGTTTGGGACCGCATGTGCCCAGTACAAGCCGGGTGGGGGCATACAAGATTATGAGCGTAGCAGGGGCGTATTTTCATGGGGATGCCAGCGAAAAGATGCTCCAGCGAATATATGGAACAGCATTTCCAGACAAAAAACAACTTGATGAATACCTGCAGCGGTTGGAAGAAGCGAAAAAACGCGATCACCGGGTTCTGGGCAAACAGTTGGATTTATACAGTGTACACGATGAGATTGGTCCGGGCCTGATCCACTGGCATCCCAAAGGCGCTCTGATTCGTCACCTGATCGAGACCTTTTGGTACGATGAGCATCTCAAACGCGGCTACGATATTGTCTATACGCCCCATATTGCCAGCGAGCAGGTTTTTCGACGAAGCGGACACCTTGAAAAGTATGCCGAGATGATGTACGCACCCATGGACATAGACGGTCTGAATTACTACCTCAAACCGATGAACTGTCCGTGTCACTATATGATTTACAACTCAAAGACGCGCAGTTATCGCGATCTGCCGATTCGCTACTGTGAATTGGGCACGGTCTATCGCTACGAGCCGAGCGGCACACTGCATGGAATGTTGCGGGTTCGCGGTTTTACCCAGGACGACGCCCACACCCTGTGTACGCCTGATCAACTGGGCCGGGAGTTGGATCTGATCCTGGAACTGATGGATTTTATGATGAAGGCGTTCGGATACAGCTATAAGGTGTATCTGGCAACCAGGCCGGAAAAATACCTTGGGACCATTGAAGAATGGGACCGGGCTACGAGCGAGTTACGGATGGCGATTGAACGACGAGGCCTGGAATACGAAATTGACGAGGGAGGAGGGGTATTTTACGCCCCCAAAATCGATATTAAGCTGATCGATTCCCTGGGCCGTGAGTGGCAAGGACCGACCCATCAGGTCGATCTGCAGGCCGCCAGGCGCTTCGATATCAGCTATATTGGGTCCGATAACGTTCCGCACGAACCGATTATAATCCATCGTACCGTTCTGGGGAGCATGGAACGGTTTATCGGCGGGTTGATCGAACACTACGGCGGCGCTTTTCCGCTTTGGCTGGCACCTGAGCAGGCCCGTGTCATGCCGATCAGCGAAAAGAGCAATGAATATGCGAAGAACGTATTTAATTGCTTGCAACGGGAAAATTTACGCTGTACTATAGATGCGGCGGACGATAAAATAAACGCCAAAATTAAGCGGGCACATGACCAGAAGCTGCCGTACATGCTAGTGGTAGGCCCAGCGGAGCAGGAAACCAATACGGTGGCAGTCCGCATCAGAGGACAAAAACAGAAGTGCGTGGTTAAAGTTGATGAATTCATTTGCCACGCTCGGCGAAAAATAAATGAGAAAGCCCTGGAACTTACGTTGATTTTGTGAGAGGCCGGTCGCTTTTGTCATTTGGTTCCAGACAGAAAGGATTGGTGAGAGCTTATAGCAACAAAGAATTTGAGGGTGAATGAGCGAATTCGTGTGCCTGAGGTTCGTCTTATCGACCAGAATAACCAGCAGGTTGGGATTGTCGGTACTGTCGATGCTATAAATATAGCTCGCGAAGCAGGCGTGGATCTGGTGGAAGTGGCGCCGACCAGCAATCCGCCGGTTTGCCGTTTGATGGACTACGGCAAATGGAAGTACGACCAAAAGAAGAAGGAGCATAAAGCCAAAGTCAAGCAGCATAATGTCGTTCTGAAGGAAGTACGCATACGTCCCAAGATCGATACACATGATATGGATTTCAAACTCGAGAAGGCACGAACGTTTCTGGAAAAGGGCAGTAAAGTGCAGTTTACAATGCTTTTCCGCGGTCGCGAGATGATACATCTGGATCGAGCGATAGAGATGTTCCAGGGGATAAGCCAGCAATTGGATGGGCTGGGCAAAGTAGAAGTTCCGGCTAGACGTCAGGGACGTCGGATGACGATGGTAGTGGCGCCGGCTGGAATGGCCAAGCTTCAGTGACAACAAACGCAGGAAATAAGGAATTAATTGCGGTTTTGACTGCAATAAAAAGGTAACAACAGATAATGCCAAAACAAAAAACACATAAAGGATTAAAGAAGAGAGTGAAGATATCCGCTACCGGTAAAGTCATGCGGAAGCGATCTTTCTCCGGCCACCTGATGAGTAGCAAAAGCGGCAACCGGTGCCGTTCGCTCCGTAACACGAAGGGAATGTCGATTGCGATGGCCCGAAAAACAAAGGTTTTATTAGGGGTTTAGCGGACAGTTACAAACAAAAACCACGTCAGATTAGTATCGTCCGGCAGGAAACATGAATTAATGCCGGTGGTTTTTAATGCTTGCTTCTCGGCTTACGGCTGCCGCCAGCGGGCATATATTTATTGGATGAAAGGAAAGCTGCCATGCCAAGAGTATGTAAAGGCGCCGCCAGGCGCCAAGCCAAGAAACGCGTTTTTAAGGCTGTCCGGGGTTTTCGCGGTCCACGCAGTAAAAATTGGCGATTAGCACAGGAATCGCTGGTCCGCGCCCAGGCCACGGCGACAAAAGACAGACGCCGTAAAAAACGGGATTTTCGTGCGCTTTGGATTGTTCGTATCAGTGCGGCCTGCCATCAGCGGAATATCCGTTACAGTCAGTTCATTAATGGATTGAAGCTGGCGCAGGTCAGTATCAACCGGAAAATGCTTTCTGAAATGGCGATTCACGATCCGGAGGGTTTTGACAAAGTTGTGGAAATGGCACGCGAGGCATTGGGCTCCGCCGCCTAAGTGAGAACCACTCATTTCAGAAACTGTTATTCAAAGCATCAGGGACAAATGATGACTGACATTTTAGGGCAATTCAGGGCAGTCGGCGAAAAGGCGCTGGACGATCTGAAAAGGGTGGCCAGTCTCGATCAGATGGAACAGTTCCGCGTTAAGTACCTTTCTCGCAAGGGTGAGATTACCGGTCTGCTTGGCGAACTGGGCAAACTGCCCAAAGAGCTCAAACCTCAGGCCGGGCAACTGGCCAACCAGATCAAGAATCAGGTCAAATCTGCTTTTGATGAGTTGAAATACCGCCTGGAGCAGCAGAGCAGTACGGCAAGCGAAGTGTTGTTCGATGTAACGCTGCCGGGCGAGCCGGCTCGGTTGGGCAGTAGTCATCTTATTACCCAAACTATCAATGAACTACTGGAAATTTTTGGCCGGATGGGTTTTGAAGTGGGTTATGGCCCTGAAATTGAAGATGAGTATCATAATTTTGTGGCGTTGAATATTGACGAAGCGCATCCGGCACGCGATCCGCTGGACAATTTTTATATTGACGATAGTACCCTCTTGCGGTCGCAGACCTCGACGGTCCAGATACGGGTTATGGAAAAAAGAAAACCACCCATCCGTATTGTAGCGCCGGGCCGCGTTTATCGACCGGACAGCGTCGATGCCACGCACATGTATATGTTCCACCAGATCGAGGCCCTGGTGGTGGATGAGGGGGTGAGCATGGTCGATCTGAAAACGACCATCGACCAGTTTATTCACGCCTTTTATGGCCCGGATACGCAGTGGCGGTTTCGACCGAGCTACTTTCCGTTTACTGAACCGTCGGGTGAGGTGGACCTGTTGCTGCAGGACAAGCAGGGCCGGGAAAACTGGATCGAAATGGGAGGCTGTGGAATGGTCGATCCGAACGTTTTCGAAGCGGTTGGTTACGACCCGGAAAAATATACCGGCTGGGCGTTCGGATTTGGCATCGAACGCTTGGCCATGCGCAAGTTCGGCATAACCGATATTCGCCTTTTCACCGAAAACGACCTGCGATTCCTGCAACAATTTTAGCTGGCCGAAATGTTTCCAGGTGATGCGTGTCAAGTCAGATCAACGTTTCGCGGATTTCCTTGTTGATACGTACGCTACACCAGTCTTTGCCACACATGGTACAGTGGTCTGTGGGGGATAGTTTTTTTTCATCGTGCATTTTTCGAGCGGTCTCGGGATCGATGGCCAACCCCAGATGTTTTTGCCAGTCGAGTTCCGCTCGGGCCTTGCTCAGTTCGTCGTCCCATTTGCGTGCGCCTGGCAGGCCCAGGGCCACATCCGCAGCATGAGCGGCGATCTTATAAGCAATCACGCCCTGACGAACGTCGTCTTCCGAGGGTAAGCCCAGGTGTTCGCGCGGCGTAACGTAGCACAAAAACGCTGCGCCATGATAAGCCGCCGCGGTGGCGCCGATAGAACTGGTAATATGGTCGTAGCCGGGGGCAATGTCAGTTACCAGCGGGCCGAGCACATAAAACGGGGCGCCCTGGCAAATATCCTTTTGCAATTTCATGTTGTATTCGATTTGATCGAAAGGTACATGGCCCGGCCCTTCGACGATAACCTGACAGCCCTTATCCCACGCTCGCTGGGTCAATTCGCCCAGGGTATGCAGCTCAGCGATCTGGGCCTTGTCGGTGGCGTCCGCCAGGCAGCCCGGCCTCAGACCGTCGCCGAGCGAGAAGGCAACATCATAATCGTGTACAATATCACAAAGGTCGTCGAAAATCTCATAAAACGGATTCTGTTTATTGTGGTACAGCATCCATTGAGCCAGCAGCGAACCACCCCGGCTGATAATACCAGCGATACGGGTTTTCGTCAGCGGCAGATGTTCCTTGAGCAGACCGGCATGAACAGTGAAAAAATCGACGCCCTGCTCGGCCTGTTTCCGGCACGTGGCCAGAATGTCGTTATATGTAAGCTCTTTAATGGTTTTATTGATAATCATTTCGTACAGCGGAACCGTACCCAGCGGAGCCGGGCTATGGGCGATAAGATTACAGCGGCACCGATCGACATCACCGCCGGTCGAAAGGTCCATGACGGTATCGGCCCCATATTTGAGCGCCGTATTGAGTTTGCGTAGCTCGTAAGCATCGTCCGAATCAAGTGGGGAAGCACCTATGTTGGCATTGATCTTGGTAGTGATCGCTCGGCCGATACCGATGGGGTCGAGACTGTCTTTGAGATGGACGACGTTGGCAGGGATGACCATTCTGCCGGCAGCCACTTCCCGGCGAATAGCCTCCGCATCCACCGCCTCTTTTTGGGCGACCTGTCGCATTTGATCGGTTATGATTTCGGCTCTAGCTTGTTCCAACTGGGTCATAATAGTTCCTGACTCGGCCCAAAAACCGTGTAACATATTTGTCCGACGCAACTTGCCGGTTTCCGCCGGATCGGCTTGCGTCGAGTTGATGGTATCACGTTAACTCTATGAAAAAACGGAAGTTAAGGACAAACTCCCATGCGTTCGATGTAAAAATATCGCAGTGTTTTGTCTCTGTCGGATTATTTGCACTCTCATAACACACCAAACTCTTATCATTTCACTCTCATTGTATCTGAATTCGTCAGGCTGGTCAAATGTTGTTGACAATTTACCCCACTTGGAAAAAACATCTATAAAAGTTTAGCCAATGATCGGTCAATAGGATACAGTATAGACGAGTTTTTTAGTGGACGCAGGTTTTTTGGCAGAGTTGTGAGTGCGGATTATGGGCAGTATCGACTGGACACCTCAGCAAAAGCTGGCCATCAACACTGTTAATGGTGATGTGCTGTTGACCGCCTCAGCCGGGGCGGGCAAGACCGCGGTATTGGCGGGTCGTTGTATTTATCTGCTTACCGAGGCGCCTCATCCCTGTAATGTTGACGAATTGCTGGTACTGACATTTACCGAAGCCGCAGCCGCGGAGATGCGCAGCCGTATCGCCCACCGATTACGCCAGTTTGCCCGAAACGATCCCCGTTTACACCGTCAGCTCATTCTGTTGGACAAAGCCAATATTTCTACCGTTCATTCTTTTTG
Organism: uncultured Pirellulales bacterium; assembly: GCA_964537505.1. GTDB lineage: Bacteria > Planctomycetota > Phycisphaerae > Sedimentisphaerales > SM23-30 > DAINBT01. The sequence continues at coordinate 47,735 of CAZICK010000003.1, read as the reverse complement.
TCATTCCGTATTGCGGGAGTTTTTTTATCGTTTGCCGCTGGACGGAACCTTTGAGATTCTCGATGCCGACGAATCGGAGCTGCTCAAGCTGCAGATTGCCACCGAGCTTTTTGAAGATCGTTATGCACAAAGTGACAGAACTCAAAACAGCGAACCGGAGCTGTTTGATCGCTTTGTGCAGTCATACGGAGCCGACACCGGTGATCGGCCCCTGATAAACCTGCTTATCAGGCTGCATAATTTTCTGGATACCATGCAGGATCACGAAAGCTGGCTTGCCGGTTGGTCCAGAATGCTGCGTATCGAGCAGACAGACGTCGAGAATCTTGCAGTGGTCAAGCGGCAAAAGCAGATACTTGCCCTGCAGATCGATCGTGTTATTTCCCGGCTGGAATATGCCCGCACAATGATCGATTACTATCCACAACTGCAGTTTTACACCATCCATCTTCAGGATAAACTGCTGCCGATGCTTGGTCAGGTGAAAGATGCCTTGGTTAGCGGCGATTTCCCCGGAGCGTTGGAACAGATAGGCGGGTTGTCGTTCCCCCGCGTTCCCAACCGGCCGAAAGAACTGGGCGAAGATGATATCGCTCCGGTCAAGGACCTGATCGACAGGGCCAAGGCTGAATATCAAAAAATACAGCAGACCTTTGCCGTCGCCTCCGCCGATGTTATCAAACAGTTGAGTGTTACCGAACCGTTTGCCGAGTTGCTTGCCAGATTGCACAATGAGTTCGCCGCTCGTTACCAAAGGAGCAAGCAGCGGCAGAACGTACTCGATTTTGCCGATCTGGAACGTCAATGTCTGTCTCTTTTATACGGCCAAAACGGTCCAACCGACCTGGCCAGGCAATTGCAGGAGCGGTTCAAGTATGTGCTGATCGATGAATATCAGGACATCTCGCCGGTGCAGGAGGCGATTATTCGCTGCCTCAGCCGCGGCGGTTTCGTCTGTGACTTTGACCGGCACGATAAATCCGAACCACTCGGCAACCTGTTTATGGTAGGCGATCTCAAGCAGAGCATTTACGGTTTCCGCCAGGCGGAGCCCGATATCTTCCTGGAAAAATATCGGAAATTTACACCTGCCGACGCTGCCGATGCTGATTCGGCTAGGCAAAAAAAGATCGACCTTAACAAAAACTTCCGCTCCCGGCGCGAAATCATAGCCGGTATCAACTATATTTTCTCCCGCTGTATGACCGGTGATTTTGCCGGTATCGATTATCATCGCGACGCACAACTGGTTTACGGCGCCACCCGTTATGACACTATCGCTAATGACAACGATCAGGCCGGCCGTATCGAGTTGCATCTTATCGAACGCGACTTGAGTAACGTTAGTAACGTTTCCACCGAAGATCCCGACAGCCGCACAACTGACGGCCCGAACGAGCTTGACACTACTCGACGGGAAGCGATGGTTGTAGGTCGGCGTATCCGCCAAATGGTCGCTGACCGATCGGACGGTAAAGCTGAGTTTAATGTTATCGACTCGCGTACAGGATTGGCTCGGTCGGTAGAATACCGCGATATAGTCATTTTGCTGCGGTCCATGAAGATGCGGGCCGAACTGTGGAGTGAGGTTTTCGGACAAATGGGTATTCCCGTTCATGCCGAGCTGACCAGCGGCTATTTCGTCGCTACCGAAATTCAGGACATGGTTTGTCTGCTGAAACTGCTGGACAATCCCCAACAGGATATTCCGTTAGCTTCGGTGCTGCGCAGTTCAATAGCCGGACTCAACGAATCGCAGTTGGCGGATATTCGTCTTCACACGCCGAAGGGCGGTTTTTATCAGGCCCTGTGCGACTATGGCCAAAACGGTCCCGATGTTGAATTGAAAGAGAAGATCGGTGAGTTCCTGGCCCGGCTTGAGATATGGCGGAGCCTGGCCCGGCAGGGCAATTTGGCAAGGCTCATTTGGCGGATTTATCGCGATACTGATTTGTTGGCGTACGTATCCGGTTTGCCGGACGGACGGCAGCGCTACAGTAATCTGCTGCATTTGCACGATGTGGCCCGGCGGTTCGATAGTTTCACTCAGCAGGGGTTGGCGCGATTCCTGCGTTTTGTCGAAAAATTGCGCGAGGAACAAGGCGATTTCGGACCCGCGCCAATCCTTACCGAAGCGGACAATGTCGTAAGAATTATGAGTGTGCACAAGAGCAAGGGATTGGAATTCCCGGTAGTGATTGCTGCCGAGTTGGCCCGTAAGTTCAATATGCAGGACGCTCATCAGTCTATTTTGTTCAACAGCTCCCAATCTCCCTCGACCGGTGAATCCTGTCCCGTTGGGCTGCGCATAGTCGATACGATCAGTCAGGACAATTGGTCCACCCTTGCCCGCAGCGTCATCGCTGAGGACATCGAACACCGTGCACTCGCTGAAGAGATGCGAATACTTTATGTAGCGTTTACCCGTGCCTGTGAACGATTGATTCTCACGGCCGGCATAAATATCGATCGTGCACGCAGTCAGTGGAAAAATTGGCGTTTCGATTGTCAACTGGCGCTGCCGGAGTTTCTTTTGAGTGGTGCCGCTGCGCCTATTGATTGGCTTGGTCCCGCTCTGGCCGGACACCCGGACATGCGGGATTTTTTGGATGATTGTCATTCCAAACCAGACCCGGACGCTCGATCTTCACCGGGACAATTTGATTCGCGTTTTGACGTAACCTCTTATTCCGCCGAACAGGTGACAGAGTTGCTCAAAGATACCGCTGGGCAACCGGCCCGTCCCAAAAGAGCCGACTCACTGGACGAGCTTGCCGGTTTGGCTCCAGGTTTGCCAACCCCACAGGTGCGGGAGATTATCGATCGGATCAATTGGCGATATCCGCACAAACCATTGCAGCGACTTTGGGCCAGACGCAGCGTTTCGGATATTAAGCATCAGATCGATCTGCGGCAAGACCCTGATTTCGCTCCCGATCCGGCTGTTGGTCCCGCGGAAAAAGAAACTCCCGCATCTTGCGGTTCCGGCCAGACTGAACGGCCCCCTTTCGTCTCGTTTGCGAAAACCCCGGCCGAGCCTTTCAACAGACGTCCTCAATTCATGGCCGATCAACCGCCCATGCCGACTGCTGCTGAAAAAGGCTCATGGACCCATCTGTTTCTGCAAAGGCTCGATTTGGCCGGTTCGCTGGATCGGGACGACCTCGCCAGGCAACTGCTCAGAATAATCGACCGTGGCTTCTTCAACGATCGGCAGGCTTTACATATTGATTTATCTTCCATCGCTAAACTCTTTACTTCGTCGCTGGGCCAAAAAATAATCACCCACGGCCATCACCTACAGCGAGAATGGCCCTTTACCATAGCCGTCCCGGCAGGAGAAGTTTATCGCGAGGAAGAACTAAGCGACCAGGACCGAAATGAAAATGTCCTGGTTCGCGGCGTAATTGACTGCCTGATCGAAACCGACACCGGCCTGACAATTATCGATTATAAAACCGATCAGATCACCGAATCACAATGCGCTGACCGCGCAGCCTTTTATGATGTTCAGATGGGCCTTTACCGCCGGGCGGTCGAAACAATCCTCAAGAAAAACGTTACCGAAATGTACCTGTATTTTCTGACCCCAGGCATTTCCTTTCCTGTAGTAACAGGTGGCCTCTGAAAAAAAGGCTGCGCTACTTTACGCAGGCGACGTTAATATTACGGGCTGCGGCGGTTTCGTCCAGTCGGCCGACGGCGGTGGTTCGAGGGGCTGATTTTAGTTTGTCCGGGTCAGTTGAAGCGGTTTGAGCGATTTCTATCATCGCGGCGATAAATGTATCGAGCGTCTCTTTGCTTTCGGTTTCGGTCGGTTCGATCATCATCGCTTCCCTGACAATAGTGGGGAAATATATCGTAGGCGGATGGAAACCGGCGTCTATCAGGCCTTTGGCAATGTCGATAGCGTGAACACCAAATGCCGTTTGCCGGCTGGCGCTGAAAACGCATTCGTGTTTGCACACCTGCGGAAAAGGCAAATCATAATAATCCTTGAGCTTTTCCTTTATATAATTTGCGTTGAGCACAGCGTTTTCCGCCATGCGGATCAGCCCTTCCTTCCCTAGCATCAGGATATAAACATAGGCCCGCAGAATAATCGCGAAGTTACCATAAAATGGAGCCACAAAACCGATGCTCTTGGGGCGGTCATATTCCAGAGCGTACGTGCCGTCGTCTCGTTTTACGACTATGGAAACCGGCAGGAAGTCCGCGAGTTTTTCCACCACGCCCACCGGACCTGCCCCCGGTCCGCCGCCGCCATGCGGCGTGGCAAATGTCTTATGCAGGTTCAGGTGCACTATATCAAAACCGATATCGCCAGGCCGTACCTTGCCGGTGATGGCGTTTAGATTGGCTCCGTCATAATAAACCAGACCATCGATACTGTGGATAAGATCACAGATTTCTTTAATGTGCGGGTTAAATAGTCCCAGCGTATTGGGACAGGTCAGCATCAGCCCGGCCACCTCGTCGCTGAGCATCGCTTTGAGGGCTTCGACATCCATAACCCCATTCTTGCCACTGGGTACCGACAGGACTTCGTAACCGGCAATGGTGCCGCTGGCTGGATTAGTGCCGTGCGCGCTGTCAGGAATCAGCAGTGTAGTTTTGCGATTGCCTCGGTCGCGATGATATGCGGATATAATCATAATGCCGGTCAGTTCCCCATGAGCACCGGCCAACGGCTGCATGGTAAAACTCGCCATCCCGGTGATCTTACGCAGCAGTAAATCTGTCTCGTAGAGCACTTGCAGTGCCCCTTGGGTAAGTATCCCGCCCATCCGCAGTTGCGGCAGTAACGGATGCAGATTGGCAAAACCCGGGTACGACCCGATAAGCTCGGTAACTTTGGGATTATACTTCATTGTACACGAACCCAACGGATAAAAGTTCGTATCCACTCCATAGTTTCGTCGTGACAATTCCGTAAAGTGCCTGACCACATCCAATTCACTCAACTCCGCCAATCGAACATCCTTTTCCCGCAACAATTTCTTGTCGAGATTGATGCTTGTGGGCACATCGCTGCGGCCCAAATGCACGCCACGGCGACCGGGTACGCTTTTCTCAAATATCAGTTTCATAATACCCCCTCCAGTGCCTCGGCCAGCATGCCTATTTCCTGTTTGGTCCTTTTCTCCGTCACGGCGATCAGCATGGAATTTTCCATGTCCTTATAGTAACGGCTCAGCGGAAATCCAGCCGCGAATCCCTTCTCGATCAGTCTGCCGATGACATCGACGGCGGGGCAGGGCAGGTCCAGTACGAATTCATTGAAAAACCATTTGGCGTGAAAACGCGGATGGACCGCTGGCAATGCGGTGAGACGACGATAAGCGTAACTGGCCTTATCGGCGCATCGATGGGCCAGGTCTCGCAGACCCTCACTGCCTAACAAGGATAGATATATCAAGGCCCGCAGCGCACATAAGCTTTCATTGGTGCAGATATTGGAGGTTGCCTTATCCCGCCGGATGTGCTGTTCACGGGTCTGGAGGGTCAGGACGTAACCGCACCGGCCCATGGTATCGGTTGTTTGGCCCACGATACGGCCGGGCATCTTGCGAATGTATTTCTGCCGGGTTGCCATAAAACCCAGGTAAGGCCCGCCAAACGACAGCGGCAGTCCCAGACTTTGACCTTCGCCGGTCACTATATCCGCATCCATTGCACCAGGCGTCTTTAGTATCCCCAGCGAAATCGGATAACACGAACAAATCAGCAATGCCCCTTTTTTGTGAGCCGCCTCGGCAACATCGCTATAGTCCTCGATACAACCGAAAAAATTCGGGTTCTGCAATATAACCGCTGCCGTCTGGTCGTCGATAAGATCGAATATCTCCTGACGATTGGCTAACCCTCCTGTGTTAAGCGTCTCATGCAGTTCAATTCTCAGATTCCGCGTGTATGAGTGGATCATAACCCGATATATCGGATTGACGCTGTCGTCGATAATAATCTTATTCCGCCCCGTGACCCGCAGTGACATCGTCATCGCCTCATAAAGTGCCGTTCCTCCATCATACAGCGAAGCGTTAGACACCTCCATATCGGTCAATCGGCAGATCATCGACTGGTACTCGTATATCGCCTGGAGCGTACCCTGCGAAATCTCCGGCTGGTAGGGGGTATAGGCCGTATAGAATTCGCTGCGTGAGACCAGCGCATCTACCGCCGCCGGGATAAAATGATCGTAAAACCCGCCGCCGAGAAAACCGATAAGGTTTGTCGAGTTCTTGCGGCTCAAATCCTCAAGGCACCTGCGCACCTTCTGCTCACCGATCCCCTCAGGCAGATCGAAAGATTGACACCTCAACTCTGCCGGCACATCGGCGAACAAACCATCCATCGTCAACCCAAGCTCATCGAGCATTTCTTTACGCTGCTGGTCGGTATTGCTTATAAAAGGCATTGCGATTCTCCATTCGATTGCGATTCCCGTGGATATTCTTCATATTGCCGGGCGTTTGTCAAGTCTTCGGTGCTGTTGGAATCCGCTCTCTCCAGTCTGCACAGCCGCCCGGCATTATACCAATGCCAAGTGAAAATGCCAGACCAAATACCAGTCACGTTTGACCCATCTTCTACAGTTGCGTCTTTTTGGGAGGCGGAAAATAGCGTTTTTAGACTAAAAATGATGATTTTGTGTTTTTTACCTCAAAGCGGATGTAAAGACGCTGGTTCCGATTGTTGACCGCCTCAAAAGCAAATTTTGTATCGACCGTATTTGCATTGTTGCCGACCGCAACGCTATTGTTGAGAGTCTGCGTGAACACCTCAAGCAGGGCGAGAAGGCATTGGTTGGCAATACAGGGTATCGCAAGTATCTTGCCGCCCCCAAACCGCGGAACCATTTTCAGATCGATGAAGACAAAATTCTCGAAGAGATCACGGTAGAAAAGAGTTGCAAAATCAAGGTGTAGAAGATGGGTTATGGAAGACGCTAAAATCTGCCATATATAGCACATGCTCTTACGCGGTTTGTGGTATCCTATGTCTTTTTTGATTTTTTTGTTAGCTTGCGGATTACTTGGAGTTTTGGAGTTTCCTGCTTGACCAGGCTGTTGCGCTGAACAGATTCGGTGATGTAAACATTGCCGCTGACTGTTGCTCCTTTGCCGATGACGGTTTGGCCGCCGAGGATGGTCGCATTGGGGTATATCGTAACATTGTCCTCGATAGTTGGATGCCGCTTGAAGCCCTTGATGACCCTGCCACGTTCGTCCTTGGGAAAGCTCTTCGCACCAAGTGTTACACCCTGATATATCTTCACGTTATCGCCTATTTGTGTTGTTTCACCGATGACTACGCCGGTTGCGTGATCGATAAAGAACCGTTTGCCTATTTTCGCGCCGGGGTGGATGTCCGTGCCGGTAATGCTGTGAGCGTATTCGGTCATTATCCGAGGCATTAACATAACGCCCAGTTCCAGCAGTTCATGAGCAATGCGATAAACGGTTATTGCGTAAAAGCCGGGATAGCAGTAAATGATTTCGTCGAGGCTTTTAGCGGCTGGGTCGCCGTCGTAAAACGCCTGGGCATCCATCGCCAAGAACGTGCGAATCTGAGGAATCCTGGCCAGGAAATCACGTGCGATTTCCCCGGCCTTTTTTTGGCACACCCTGACTTTCTCATCACTATGACAGGTGCACAGGCAATTGTATATCTGCTCAGCCAAATTTTTGCCAACTTGCACCAGGAGATTGCCTGCGTGAAACTGCACGTTCTGCTGCGTCAGTTCCTTGTGGCCGAAATATCCGGGGAAAAGTAATTGTCGAATTCGTTCGAGGATTTCGATAATTTTTGCCCGTGACGGCAGGCACATCTCACCGATTCGTTTGGTTTGCTTTTCACGTCGGTAGCTGGCCAGAACCTTGTCAGTCAGCTTGGCCAAATCTTTATCAACAGGACTATTCATTACCGTGATCTCCTTTTTCCATCAAATACATCGCCACCTCCGCCCGTAAATTGGTCAAAAAACCTACAGATTTGCCTGCCGCCAGAAAATGTTTTTCCAGGCACCGCCATGCTTCCTGCCGACAAAAGTCATCCCAATCGGCAACGGTAAAGAAATGCCGGTTGGGTGAGTCATGCCAACTGTACGGCAAATTGCACGTTTGTGGCGCCCGGCCGCTTATCGCCAGTTGCCAGCGTCCACGCCAGTAACCAAAATTTGGAAAAACCACAATAATTTGTTTGCCTACTCGGAAAGCTTCGTTTATCACTCGCCGCAGATCACCTATTTCCTGGATGGTCAGTGACATAATCACCAGATCAAACGTACCGTCGTCATAATGGTCAAGACCTTCCTCGACATTGCCGTGATGTACCGACAACCCACGCTGTACCGCGTGCATTACACATTCTTCGGATATCTCGATGCCGGTGCCACGTACGCCGCGTTTTTCTACAAGGTTGGCCAGCAGTTCACCGTCGCCACAACCAATATCCAGTACACGCCCCTTTTCAGGCGTATGTTCGATAATCCAGCGATATATTTTCTCTTGATTGACAATATGCTCAGGCATTATATTTCTCATCCATTATGCTATGCGTTCGGTATGCCCGTTCCAGGAAAGACTGAATCAATGGTGTTTGCTTTTTATACTCCAACAAAAAGGCATCGTGCCCGTAGTCGCTGCTGATCTCATAATATGTAGCGTCGCCGCCGGAACGGCGAATCGCCTTGGCCACGCCCTTCATTTGATGCGGTGGATAGAGCCAGTCCGACGAGAAGGCAATCAACAAAAAAACTGTCGGGCAGCCACGAAACGCCTCGGTCAACGAATCAAAACCGTTAGACAAATCGAAGTAGTCCAACGCTTTCGTTATATATAGTAGCGAGTTGGCGTCAAACCGCTCCACAAAACTTTGCCCCTGATGTTCCAAATATGTTTCAACTTCAAATTCTTTGGAAAAATCGTATCCGTACCGTTCGCGATCGCGCAGTCGGCGGCCGAACTTCTGCTCCATGCCCGGCTCCGACAGATAGGTAATATGGCCGATCATCCGTGCCACCGCCAGACCCATCTTAGGTCCATCGCCGTCGTAATAGTCGCCGTTCTTCCACGCCGGGTCGGCCATGATCGACTGCCGCGACACCTCGTTGAATGCGATCTGCTGCGGAGAATGGCGATGCGTGGTGGCAATGGCAATCACTGACCGCACACGCTTGGGGTATGAGACCGCCCACTGCAAAACCATCATCCCGCCTATCGAGCCGCCCGTCACGGACAGAACCTGATCGATACCCAGGTGATCGAGCAGCCGTATCTGCAGGTTTACCATGTCGCGAACCGTCACCACTGGAAACCTCATGCCATAAGGTCTTCCTGTTTTAGGATCGATCGACGACGGACCTGTCGTACCATAACATCCGCCAAGCAAATTGGGACAAATCACATAATATCGATCGGTATCGTAGGCCTTGCCAGGCCCAACCATGATATCCCACCAACCAGGCTTACGATCACCGCGGTGCCATCCCGCCGCATGGGCGCCACCCGAAAGCGAATGACAAACCATAATGACATTGTCCTTTTGCTCGCTAAGGGTTCCGTAGGTCTCGTAAGCTACGTTCACCGGACCGATCGTAACGCCACTGTCGAGCTTCAAACCGTCTTTGCACAACTCCACGTGTTGAGTCTCTACCAGACCCAGTCCGGGATATTCTTTCTGTTGACTATTCGAATCCATACTCACACCCATTGGGCACAATTACCTCTGTGATGCCGTGATCGCCTGATCAAGATCGGCAATTATATCTTCAATATCTTCGATACCAATTGAAAGACGGATGAAATCTTCCGTCACCCCGGCCGCCAGTTGCTCCTCCGAAGAAAGCTGCTGGTGTGTCGTCGAGGCTGGGTGAATAATCAAACTTTTGGCATCGCCAACATTAGCCAGGTGACTGAACAGTTTGACCGATTCGATCACTTTGACGCCTGCTTCTTTACCTCCCTTAATGCCAAACCCCATAATCGCTCCGGCACCGTTCGGCAGATACTTCCTGGCATTCTTATAGTCCCGATGGCTCGGCAGACCGGGGTAGTTCACCCAGGCCACCGCGGGGTTCTTTTCCAGCCACTGCGCCAACGCCAGGGCATTTTCACAATGCCGCGGCATTCGCAAATGCAGCGTTTCCAGCCCTTGTAATATCAAAAAAGCATTAAAAGGCGAAAGGCACGCCCCTATATCTCGCAATAACTGCAAACGAGCCTTCATTATATACGCTGCCCCGCGTATCAACGCCTCATCATGCAATCCGAATGCATCCCACAACACCAAACCATGGTATGATGGGTCCGGTTCGGTTATCTCCGGAAAATCTCCTTTTGACCAGTCGAACTTTCCCGAATCCACAATCGCGCCGCCGATACTCGTACCATGACCGCCAATGAACTTTGTCAGCGAATATACCACAATATCTGCGCCATGCTCAAAAGGATTAAATATCAGTGGTGAAACTGTATTGTCCATCATCAACGGAATATTATGAGCATGAGCGATATCCGCTATAGCCCTGAAATCATCGACATTATTCTTGGGATTGCCAATCGACTCAACATACAGCAATCGCGTGTTTTCATCGATTGCCTGCGAGTAATTGTCCGGATCGGACGAATCCACAAACCGTGCCTCCACGCCCAGCTTAGGCAGCGTATAATGAAACGCGTTGTATGTCCCGCCATACAAAGCATCGCTTGAGACGATGTTCTGACCGGCCTTGGTAATATTCAATACCCCCATTGCCACCGCTGCCGCACCCGAGGAAAGCGCCAATGCACCAACGCCCCCATGCAGGGCCGCCAGCCGCTTCTCCAGCACATCCGTCGTCGGATTCATGATGCGGGTGTAAATGTTGCCGAATTCCTTCAGGCCGAACAGGTTGGCGGCATGTTCGGCCGAATTGAAAATGTACGATGTGGTCTGATAAATCGGCACCGCCCGTGCATTCGTGGCCGGGTCGACATCCTGTCCGGCGTGCAGAACTTTCGTGCCAAGACCGTAATGATCCTTACTACTCATTGTTTCTGCCCCTTTCAACTACTCAAAAAAGTCCTTGCAAAAAAAACGACACTAAACATAACCCATTGTTATTCAAGGACATACGCTTGTATCGGTCCGCTACTGCCAAGAATCTTTGACAAAACCACCAAAAATACTTGACATCTGATCATTGATAGTTTATCATCTTGATAGAATAAGTCAAGATTATTTGTGGATTTTTTGGTGAAAACATGAATGTTTCGCAGAAATGTCAGTATGCCTTGAGAGCGGTTTTCGAGTTGGCAAGGCGAGGCGGACGCACCCCAATAAAAATCGCCGAGATCGCTCAAGCTCAGGCGATCCCCGTTCGGTTTTTGGAGGTTATCCTGGCCGAACTCAAGCACGGGGGTTTTGTCGAGTCACGCCGGGGTATGCAGGGCGGGTACTTGCTGGTCGCTTCCCCAAAAGATTTGGCCACCGGGCAGATCATCAAGTATATCGACGGGTCACTGGCGCCGGTGAAATGTCTGGCGGAAACGAATGGCGAACCATGTCCGCTGAAGGAAAAATGCTCGTTCACAGATATGTGGACGCGAGCACGCGATGCCGTAGCCGAGGTGTACGATTCTGTCACCTTCCAGGAACTCGTGGATAATGACCATACGGCAAGGGGAGAATGTGCCGCGGATTACTGTATCTGATTCCGAGAAGATTAGTAGATGGGTGGCGTTAATGATTGAGCCAATAAAAAACAAGATAGAAACTCTTAAAAAAGAGCGTAAAGCAGTAATTTTGGTGCATAATTATCAACTGCCTGAGGTGCAGGATATTGCGGATTTTCTCGGCGATTCACTGGAGTTAAGCCAACGTGCTGCTGAGACTGACGCTGAAGTTATTGTGTTTTGCGGTGTTCATTTCATGGCTGAGACGGCAGCGATATTGAGTCCGGGGAAGACGGTTTTATTGCCGGACGTAAACGCCGGTTGTCCCATGGCTGATATGATCGACGCTGAACAGTTGCGACAATTAAAGCGGGAGCATCCAAACGCTACGGTCATCTGTTATGTCAACAGCAGTGCGGAAGTGAAAGCGGAAAGCGACTATTGCTGCACGTCGTCGAACAGCGTAAACGTTGTAGAATCCCTGAAGGACGATGAAGAGGTCATTTTCGTGCCCGACAAGTACCTTGGGGATTATGTTGCCCAGAAAACGGGGCGGAGGATGGTGTTATGGAATGGTTACTGCCCAACGCATGTTCATATTCGTGAAGGTGATATTGCGCGTGCAAAGGCTCAGCACCCTGACGCGATTACCATGGCCCATCCGGAGTGTCCCAGACCGATACGCGATATGGCTGATGTTGTCCTTTCGACAAGCGGGATGTGCAGGTATGCGAAAAACAGCGACGCACAGAAGTTCATTATCGCAACGGAACCAGGCATAATTCATCGGCTCAAAAAGGAAAACCCAGGTAAACGGTTTTATGCAGCTTCAGAAGCTGGCGTGTGTCCGAATATGAAACTGACGACCATAGAAAAAGTACTCTGGTCTCTTGAGAAAATGGAGCATAAAGTCGAGGTGTCGGCTGAGGTTCGTAGCCGAGCACTAAAGGCTGTAGAAAACATGATAGGTATAACAGTATGATGTGGGACTATACAGAAAAAGTTAAGGATCATTTCCGCAATCCTCGAAACGTGGGGGTTGTTGAGAATCCCGATGGCATCGGAGAGACAGGTTCGCTTGCCTGCGGGGACATGCTCAAGCTGACATTTTCGCTGGATGCAGACGGCCGGATAGCAGATGCCAGGTTTCAGACGTTCGGCTGTGCCAGTGCTATAGCCTCTTCGTCGGCATTGACGGAAATCATTAAAGGCATGACGCTGGAAGAGGCGGAAAAGGTGACCAACCGCGATATAGCTGATTATCTCGGCGGGTTGCCGGAACAAAAAATGCACTGTTCGGTTATGGGCAGGGAAGCACTTCAGGCAGCGATAAATAACTACCGGACCGGCGAAAAGGGATTAAGGGAGCTTGAAGGCCGAATTGTATGCACTTGTTTCGGGGTAACAGAGCTTGAAATAGAACAGGTAGTTCGCGAAAATAATCTTTCAACGGTAGAGGATGTGACCAATTACTGCAAGGCCGGCGGTGGTTGCGGCGGTTGCAGGGCAGACATAGCACAAATTATTTCCAGGATACTGGGCAAACCCGTCGAAGTTGCTGAGGCCGAGCCTCCACGTAAGAAGATGACTAATATCCAAAAGATAAAACTTATCGAGGAAACAATCGAACGAGAGATTCGGCCCGCATTGCGGCAGGATGGTGGTGATATAGAATTGATCGACGTGGTGGGAGATCGTGTTCTGGTATCGTTTCGGGGAGCGTGTGCAAAGTGCAGAATCGCAAAAGTTACGATAATAAATGTTGTTCAGCCAAAGCTTCGTGAATTTGTCTGCGATGATCTGTTTGTTGAGGAGGTTGAGCTGTGAGGAATGTGTATCTCGACAATAACGCCACCACACAGGTAGCTCCTGAGGTTATTGAGACAATGGTTCCCTTTTTTGAGAATCTTTGGGGTAATCCTTCTAGTATGCACACGTTCGGAGGTCAGGTTAAGAAACACGTTGAACGAGCACGCGAACAGGTGGCATCATTGATAGGCGCTGATCCATCGGAAATCATTTTCACCAGTTGCGGTACGGAAAGCGACAATATGGCCATTAGAGGTGCGGTCGAAGCACACGGCGGACATCCACATATCATTACGACTCGGGTCGAACATCCTGCGGTGCTTGCCGTGTGTCGGCATTTGCGAAACCATAGCTGCACACTCACTGAATTGCAGGTTGATTCTCAGGGACGGCTCGACATCGACCAGCTAAAAGACAGTCTCACTGCAGATACCGCGATCGTCTCGATTATGTGGGCGAACAACGAGACCGGGGTAATCTTCCCAATTGATGAAATAACGAAACTCGTGAAGCAGACAGGCTGTATCATACACACCGATGCAGTGCAAATTGTCGGCAAGCTGCCGATAGACGTCAGGAAAACGCCGATAGACATCCTTTCGCTGTCGGGCCACAAAATTCATGCCACAAAGGGAATTGGGGCACTGTATATCCGAAAAGGCACGAGGGTGAATCCACTAATACTGGGCGGTCATCAGGAAAACGGCAAACGGGCCGGGACTGAAAATGTACCGTATATCGTCGGATTGGGAAAAGCCTGCGAACTGTCGAAAATCCACATGAAAAAAGAAATGGTGCGAGTCAAGGCACTGCGCGATCGGCTGGAGGCCGGCATCCTAAAAACATGCCCGGAGGCAGCCATTGCCGGGGGTGGACAGCCTCGGCTGCCGAATACGGTTAATGTCGGTTTTGGGAAGATCGAAGGCGAATCCATTCTTCTGATGCTCGACGACCTCGGAATAGCCGCTTCGTCCGGCTCAGCCTGTACATCCGGCTCATTGGAACCGTCTCACGTGTTACGCGCAATGGGGATTCCGTTTACCTCGGTCCATGGCTCTATCCGCTTTAGTCTCAGCAGGTATAACACCGACGATGACATTGATTATACGCTAAAGCACATTCCACATGTTGTTGAGCGATTATTGGAGCTTTCGCCTTTATGACTGATATACACAGTTGAGCGGGATTGCAGAGGTGAAAATTCTTTCCCTTGCCCCCATCCGGCGAAACGCTATAATGTGACTCGACAAGTTACCAGCTTCCGATCGACCGATGGTATTATGTTAACTCATTGAGATGAGAAAGTGTAAGTTATACCCAATGGGTATAAGAACGGAAAAAGCAAGTGAAGGCATTAGTTACAGGAGGCGCCGGGTTCATCGGATCGCATCTGACCCAACGGCTTTTGCAGACCGGTCATGAAGTGGTCGTAATCGACGATCTGAGTACAGGCAGTCTCAAGAATATCGAAACAGTATATGACCATCGGCAGTTCCAATTCGTTCAGGACAATGTGCGGAACCCCGAAACGATGTACCGCCTGACCCGGCAGTGTGATGTCATATTTCATCTGGCCGCGGCGGTCGGCGTCCAGCTTATCGTCGATCAGCCGGTCAGAACGATCGAGACCAACATCCACGGCACCGAAGTCGTGCTGGAGATGGCTAACAAGTTCCACAAAAAAGTACTGCTGGCCTCGACCAGTGAGGTGTACGGCAAAAGTGAAAATGTGCCGTTTCGGGAAGACGATGATACGGTCCTGGGCAGTACCAGGTTCAGCCGCTGGTCTTACGCGTGCAGTAAGGCGATCGATGAGTTCCTGGCGTTAGCTTACCATCAGCAATATGAACTGCCGGTCATAGTGGTTCGTCTTTTCAATACAGTAGGGCCGCGTCAGACCGGACAGTACGGAATGGTGATACCGCGATTTGTGGACCAAGCACTGAAAAATGACCCTGTCGTAATCTACGGTACGGGTAAACAATCGCGATGTTTTTGTTACGTACAGGACGTGATCGACGGGCTGATGGGCCTGATTGATTGTCCCGAATCGCCTGGCAGTGTGTACAACATCGGCTCGACCGAAGAAACCACTATCGAGGCCCTGGCAGACAAAATAATCGAACTGACCGGCAGTGCCAGCGAAAAACGATACATCCCCTATCAACAGGCTTACGGCCGACCTTTCGACGACATGATGCGGCGGATACCCTCGCTGGACCGGATAAAAAAACTGACCGGATTCGAGCCTAAAACCAACCTGCAGCAGACACTAAAACTGATTATCGACGACAAAAGATAAAACTATGACTACGGTGAAATTGAAAACAATCGATCAGTTGGATCCTAAATGCCTGGCAAACGTCAAAATCCTTTTGACAGACATTGACGATACCTTCTCGACCTCCGGCAGGATCACTGCCGAGGCATTTGACGCCCTGTGGCGACTTCATGATGCCGGCATACGTATTATAGTCGTCACCGGTCGGCCGGCTGGATGGTGCGACCATATCGGGCGTTTCTGGCCGGTGGATGCCGTGGTCGGCGAAAACGGAGGGTTTTATTTCCACCATGACGGGGGAAAACTGCAACGCCGTTTTCTCTACAGTCAGGCCGAAAGGACCGCTTTCCGCAAAAAACTGCAGTCACTACGCAAAACAATTTTGCAGCAGGTACCCGGCAGCGACATTGCCTCAGACCAGCCTTATCGGGAATATGATCTGGCTATAGACTTCTGCGAAGACGTCAAACCACTGCCGCGAGAACACGTTTTGCGCATCAAAGAACTGTTCGAACAAGCCGGTGCTCACGCCCGGATTTCCTCGATCCATGTCAACGGCTGGTATGGCGATTTCGACAAACTCTCCACCACAAAATTATGTGTACGCGAGCTTTTAGGCCTCGAACTGGACAGAGAAAGTCAGCAGTTTGTTTACTGCGGCGATTCACCCAATGATGAACCGATGTTCGAGTTCTTTCGGTTATCGTTCGGAATGGCTAATGTCGAACCTTTCCTGGCGATGATGCAGCATCACCCGAGATTTATCACTACCAAATCCTGCGGAGCGGGTTTTCGACAGGTTGCCGATCTGATTCTGCAGGCCCGGGCGCTCGGAGAACAGCTCTGATGAGCAACTCATACAAAAACAAGTTCTATTTTGTGCAACTGCTTACCTGTGGACGGATACCGCTGATCCTCGTGTTTCTGGCGGTGAATTTGTTTGCCGACAAACCGTTGAGTCAGTTATGGTTTACGATCGCTTTCACAGCGATGATCCTCTCAGCCGTGACCGATCTGTTCGATGGTTATTTTGCCCGCCGGTTTCAGGTGGTCACCCGCATGGGAGCCTACATGGACCCTCTGACCGACAAGGTTTTTTACCTGACCACTTTCCCCACTTTGGTTTACCTGGCGGGCCTTGCCGGACAGTATAAGCATGCCGGACTGCTACTTGGCCTGGCGATCCTTTTCCTTATGCGCGACCAATGGGTATCTTTTTTGCGGTCGATCGGAGCCTTGTACAACGTCGATGCCAAGGCCAACTGGTCCGGCAAGGCACGCACCGTCATCTCATTCCCGGCAATCTGCACAATCTATTATTATCTCCAGGCGCCCCAACACTGGTGGCTGCAACTCCATCCGATCATCATCTATACCGTGGAAATTGCCAGTATGATAATCAATCTGGTATCTATATGGGTATATACCACTTACTACTGGCCCTGGCTCAAAAAAGAACTGCGGCCGCCGAACGGACCGGGCGAACCAGAATAAACCACCCGCCCACACAAACCAATAACCATAATCGCTCAGGTTAACAACCGTCAATTGCCGATGAAAAGAGCATGATAAATCCATTTTTACATCGTGTCCGCAGCTTCCCCATAAAACTCATCATCGACATCCATTCATACTGCAATGCTCGCTGTACTATATGTCCTTATCCTCGTTATTCAAAGCGGCACAGTCAGGGCCGGATGCCCTGGCCTTTGTACCAGTCTATTGTGGAAGAGTTCACCGCACTCGGTCGGGAGCATGGTTTTCGTCCGATATTAACCTACTGTTATATGGGCGAACCTTTCCTGACTGACGATCTGGACCGTTATGTCAGTTTTGCTTTGGATCGCCAAATAGACATATATCTGAACACCAACGCCTCGGTTATGACCCCGCAAAAGATCGATGCCCTGCTGAAAACCGGCTTTAACGGAAAAATCCACATCAGTTTTCACGGAATAACCCCGGAAGTTTACCAGCGAATCCTCGGCCTGGACTACCAAACCTCGCTAAAACACGTGCTTTACCTGATCGAACACTACAATCCGGAAAACATCCTCATTCGCGGCGTGGACGACAATTGGCCAACCGGCGAACCCCAGCGATGGCTCGAGTTCTGGAGGGACAAACACGTACAACTAGAGTATCTCCCTCCGATCAGCCGCTGCGGAGCCGTGGGGAGATTGCGGCCAAAAAACTCGAAAAAAAACTCCAGAAATACTGTTCGCCTTTACGGCTGCCAATGCCATCATCCCCTGGTGGAAATGGTGATCCTGTTTGACGGCCGGGCCGTAATGTGCTGTCAGGATATGGGCCGCGAACTGATATGGGGCGACGTTGGCAAAGATGGTATATCAACCGTCTGGAACTCACCGCCGCGCAAGGAGGCGATAGAGTTGCTTTATAGCGGTAAGCCTGCACCACGCAGCTTTCTTTGCTCGCGATGCGAACAGGCCCTGGGACCGGCGGGACTGGCCAGATCGCTTGGACAGGCGATCTGGAACAAACTTACACCTCCTCCGAAAAAGCGTCCGGCCGCCGTTCTTATACCCAGTTAGCTATTTATGGCTCACTGACCGAACAAGCGGATCGACCTCCAGGTCATAACGCTTCATCTTCTTATAAAGTGTAGTACGGTTGATCTCCAGCATATCGGCGGCCAATTGGCGGTTCCAGTTGTTACGCCGCAAAGCCATCTCGATAATCTTTTTTTCCGGTTCTTCCATGGCCTCGCGCAGGCTCAGCGATTTGAACGCCACAGCACTTTCTTCTCTATTAACATAGTCGATGATATTTTGTGGCAGATCGTTCAGTTCGATATTGCTGTGCTTGGAGAGTACCACTGCACGTTCGACCACATTCTCCAGTTCACGCACGTTGCCCGGCCAACTATAGTGTTCCAGTGCCCGCAAAGCTTCGTTGTCGAAGCTGGTTTTTTCCTTGCCGTGCTTGAGGCTCATCGCCTCCAGAAACCTTCCTGCCAGCAATGGTATGTCGGTGACCCGCTCCGCCAAAGCCGGCATCTCGATATTCACCACGTTGATCCGATAAAACAAATCCTCACGGAATCCCCCGGACTTGACCTCTTCTTGCAGATCTACGTTCGTAGCCAGCAGAACGCGAACATCGACTGTCTGCGTCTCGTTACTGCCCACCCGCTCGAACTGCTTCTCCTGCAGCACCCGCAAAAGCTTCACTTGCAGACTGGCAGGAGCAGAGTTGATCTCATCCAAAAACAACGTCCCGCCGTCCGCTGCCTGGAACTTACCATTTTTATCGCTTACCGCTCCGGTAAACGAACCCTTGACATGACCGAAAAGCTCACTTTCCAGCAGTGTCTCCGGCAATGCCCCGCAGCTCACCTCAACAAACGGCTTTTCCATGCGGTTGGACCGATGGTGGATCGACCGGGCGATCAGACTTTTGCCGGTACCGCTCTGACCGGTAATCAACACTGTCGCTTTACTGTCGGCCACGGCCTCGATCAGCTCGAATATCTTGAGCATCTTGTAGTCCTGACCGACAATATTATCCAGCCCGTATTGCCCACGCAGCAGATTGCGCAGATTGCGATTTTCCTGCAGTAACGCCTGCTGCTCCAAAGCTCGCGAGACAATCATGCGGATTTCATCATCGACGATCGGCTTGGTCAGATAATCGTATGCCCCCATCTTAATGGCCTCGACCGCGCTTTCGATCGTACCGTAGCCGGTGATAACAATCGTGACCACTTCCGGATAACGCTTGCGGATCACCCGCAGCAATTCAAATCCGTCCATCTCCGGCATATTGACGTCGGTAACAACCAGATTGTAGTCCTGTTTTTCCAGCTCCCCAAGGGCCTGTTTGAAATCACCTGCCTGACGACACTGGTAACCTTCTAACTTGAGAAACTCGCATAACGATTCACGAATGATCTGATCGTCATCGACTACTAATAGTTTTTCTCCCGCCATTTCTACTGTCTCCCTTTCCTGTCCGAAAAACCTACAGCTATCCGCTCCGTAACCGCCTAATTTGATTCTTGGTGGCAAACCCCAGCGGTATGCTTACCGTAAAAACCGCCCCTCCACCCGGCCGATCTTGGGCACAAATATGTCCGTTATAACGTTCGACAATATCTTTACAAATAGCTAGGCCCAGCCCTGTACCTTTACCGGCGTCTTTGGTAGTAAAGAACGGCTCAAAAAGCTTCTTGCGCGTCTCCTCGCTGAAACCGCAGCCGGTATCGGCAAATTCGATCAGCAAATAGTGCTCGTCACAACCGGTCCGGATGGTCAGCTTGCCCCGCTGATCCATGGCGTCCGCCGCGTTCTTGATAAGATTGCAAAAAACCTGAAACAAATTACCGCTGCGAATATGGGGCAAATCCGAAGTGTATTGCCGCTCCACCTGAATCTTCTTCTCCAGAATCGGCGATTCCATCGCCTTGAGGGCGTCTTCCACAATATCGTTGAGATCGGTCTGTTCAAAAGCCGAATAAGTACTTCGCGAAAATTCCAGCAGCTCACCTATGATCTGCACCATCCGCTGCAGACCTTTACGCGACTCCTGAAGATACCGCACGCTTTGATCGCTGTTGTTTTTGTCCGCCACCCGCAGAGCAAGATTAATATAACGCAAAATCCCGTCCAGCGGATTGTTCAATTCGTGAGCCACACGGGCGGCAAGCTTCCCCATCGCCGCCAGACGCTCCGCAGACGCCAGATCGTTTTCCATCATCACTTTATCCGCTACGTCTTCTATCAAAAGAATACCGCCGATATGCCGATTACTTACTTCCTCGGTCAACGGCGTACAGATAATATGCAAAATATGGTTCACACCATCGTTGGCATAAGCAATATTCTCGAAAACGCACGGATCCGAACTCTCCAGAGCCAACTGTAAACGCTGATGCCACGTCTGCTCCTGATCGAAGTTACTGCCAAAGGACAGGGCATCGGCAATGTTCTCCGCCGGGATCAACATCCCCCTGGCACTGGGATTAATGTCGGTTATAGTCAACTCCGTATCAAATGCCACTACACCCAAAGGCATAACATTGATAAGATGACCCGCCATGTAACCAAAGCGAAGCTCCGGGGTCTTCGAACCGTCAAAAGCGACTTTCAAAAAACCAACGGCCTGATCGTTTTGTTTTTTCTCTTTTCCCGTTTGCATAATCCGATAACAAAAACCTTAAATGTTGGGGATCAATTCCCAAAAAAGTTGATACGAAAAACTATCTCAATTCTCTCTCCTGCCGAACTGTTCAAACATTATTGCATGTGGCTTGATTCTGCCCAATAACAAATGAGAAACATATTTCTCTCTAATATACAATTACAATTTTACCGCCTAAAAGTCAAGAGCATTTGTTGTTTTTTCGCAACATTGACCTATAAAAGTGTTGTAAAAACACAACATTAGAATTATACCGATTGTGTTGAGTTTAAGGAGTAGGTAACAGAGGTAGTTTGTATGGTTTGTTATGTTGTTTTTCTGCAACATCAAGCTATATGCTATAACGTCCCAACAGCTATCTTAACCTTAGTTTGTTATGCGTTGCGATTATTCGCCATTGCCATAAGCCTCGACTGTGACATTGTGCCGGGCCAGGGCCGCTGAGCATCCTATCCCAATAACGATACCCGCCAACCCTGAGAGAAAATCACTAACATCAAAACTACCACGCATCCACATATTGACAAATCCATCCAGACATGCGTAAAAACCCAACACAAATAACGTCAAGACCAGTATGGTTTTATTGATTATAAACCGCCGCTGAGGACAAAGCATACGCCACCAGGCGAGCGTCAGCGCCAGATACGCCGTCATCATATATGCTGCCCTAAACGGCTGCAAAAACTCCGGCAACTTAACAAATGGTTTATCAGCCGGCCAATGAGTAATCACCGCCAAACCCACCCAGTAAAGTATCAACCAATACAGCCAGCGACGGATCAAAAACAACAACAGCAATGCTGTCAGGCTCCCGCATATATCGAACACCCAGTCAAAAGGATCACATGTCCGACCTATAAATTCCAATCCCTGCGTTATCTCATCCATCGCCCCGTAAAGAGCAAACAAAACAACAACTTTATACAGCCTGCCTTTACGCAGGCTCGGACGATCCGTACCATAACTGGCCACCCAAAACAACACGGTCAAAAAAAAGTACGCGACAAAATGCAGCGTCTTGTCCCTGCCGTACAAGTCTATACGTGGCGGATGGGGAAGGTGCGTCCCGACAAACAACATCGGCCAATAAATACCCAGCACCAGCCAGGGCAGCAATGATTGTAATCGTTTCAGGTTCATAAAATTCCATCGGGCTTCCCAACGGCCATGATGTTTGAATCGACGGTGGCATACTTACGCCAAACTTGTGCAAAACATAAGCAAGCTTCACCTTTGCCCGCCCCCTGCCACTCGCTTGCACGCGTAAGCAATTATCCACGGTCATCCTGACAATCAGTCTCTTCGCTTACCGGAGAATCAGCCCTGGTATCCAAACCAACCGTCTCACCGGCAGGAACAACAGCCGCAGCTTTCGGCTGATCGCCCCGGACGCCGCTCACTAACCCATCACCATCGACCGTTGTCGGTTTGCCGGCTTCTTCCTGCACAGACTCATTAGCGGACATCGACTCGACTTCTTCAGCCAAAGCTCGATAATCCCGGGCGCCGTTGCAATCCGGTTCATATTCAAATATCGTTTGACCATGACTGGGAGACTCAGCCAGTTTTACATTGCGACGTATTCGGGTCTCGAAAATCCTGATATCACTCCACGGACAGTCCCGATCCCGCTGACCGGCGAAAAATCCCTTTATGTCGCCTACAATCTCCGTTGAAAGTGAAGTTCGTGCATCGAACATGCAAAGCAGCAACCCACTGACCTTCAAGCACGGATTGATCCGCTTTCGCACAAGCAAAAGTGACTCCAGCAACTGGCTCAACCCCTGCAGCGAAAGAAATTGACCTTGCATCGGTATAAAAACTTCCCCTGCCGCACCTAATGCGTTCAGCGTCAGCAGACCCAGCGAAGGCGGACAATCAATGAAAATATAGTCGCACTCCTGATCGTACCCCGCCAACGCATTACGCAAAATGGTCTCCCTGCCTACCACCGAGACTAACTCCTGCTCCGCTGCCGCCAGATTCAACTCCGAAGCCACCACCTTCATGTTATCCCGCACCGATATTAGCGACTTTCTCAGCGGCTCCGACTCCATCAATACCGAATAACTCGAATACCTGATATCCTCCGGTGCTATCCCCATAAAAGCCGTCAGATGAGACTGCGGGTCCAGGTCTATCAAAACAACCTTTTTACCCATTTCAGCCAACGCTGCAGCCAGATTGACCGTCGTTGTAGTCTTACCGACTCCCCCCTTCTGGTTAGCTAAAGCAATAATCCTCATATTCCGTTGTCCAAATCGCTCAGATTGCATTTCTCAAACATATCACTATCGGACTAATTATAACTCAATCGCCCGGCATGGGCAAGTAACTGTTTTTGGCTGCTCATGGGCACTGCACGTCCTATCCATCTCATCCCAGGCGACTGCTTGCCATCACAAAACATACCTGAGTTGGTCCCGATACCCCGATTTCTTACCACAATTTGTTACAGATAATTATAATATTTGTACTATAAGACATAATACTCCCCAAAAACTTGACGCTCAATAAGCAATTTTAGGATGTATTTGTTACTTGCACAGTGTGCTCATCGAATAATCGCATCGAATAATCGCATTGAATAATCACATCGAATAATCACATCGAATACATCACAACCGTTCAAATATATATGGTCTTTCAAAATTTCGGCATCAAATAAACTGTAAAATGTTCAACACCTCACCGTAACACACCTTTAAATTTATAAATTAAAGCGATTAACTATCAGTTAAGCTGTTAGATTGTTCCGCAGTAACGTTTTTTTTGTAAATTTGGTTTGTTTTTATGCAATCTTTCTGTTTTTTTATAAATTTGGTTTTGTTTTTACATGAATTTGATTTGTTTTTGTGTGATTGTAGTTTGTTTTCAACAGTCTTGGTTTGTTTTTATGTGGATTTGGTATGTTTTTGCATGAAATTAGTATGTTTTTACATGAATTTGATTTGTTTTTACGCAATTTTAGTTTATTTTTATATTAGCGGATTACAAAACTGGATGTTTGTGTGTGTCTGATAAAAATATAATGAAGTCACATGAGCTTATATGACGATAAAAAAAATGAAGTTTTTGTATTGCTAAAAAGTAAATAAGAAATAATGATCGATGAAGAGTTTAGTTAGAAATAGTTTTTGATTGTTTAACATGCGATTGATATTCACTTCGGAAAGGAGGTGATACACATGGCGAAGAAAAAAGCGGCTAAGAAAAAAGTAGCGAAGAAAAAAGTGGCTAAGAAAAAAGTAGCGAAGAAAAAAACCACCAAGAAGAAAACCGCCAAAAAAAAAATGTGTCATAGTTAAACTATGACAGGTTTGTCGGTGGAAAGTTTTATCAATATCAAAGCCGACGAACCTTGGTCGAATGAGTAGTTCGACAAAAACGGCAAAACCACTTTGGCACTTGAAGAATAAGTGGTGTTTGCGGGCAAGTATGGAAGATCCTCTCGCCACGGTAGGGTCTTCCTTTTTTTAGCCTGAAATAGTCGCTGCCAGCAACAAAAATGTTCGCCATGGTGTTGCGTAACTTCATTAACCACAAAAGGTTGTGGCTGTGCGGGTTTTGGCTGGCCGTGGTGGTGGGGTAGTGTCAAGAATCTTTCGCACATTTTTTTCTGGTAGTCTTTCATCTGGTCTTTTCTTCCATACCTTGGCCCCCTAGGGGGCCGCGAGTTATCGGGCTTACGCGGTGCTTTTTTCCTTGATGGGCCGATCTCTTTCAAGAGCATAAAGGTGATCCATGTCCATATAGCGACGATTACTCCACTTGGTACCAGCAATGTACCTCAGTCGAGCTGTAGCTAACATCAACGCTGAATGACCATCCGGGAAACTGCCAACCACCTGCGTTCTACGTCTGATCTCACGCATAATTCGCTCAAGAGGATTGTTGGTTCGTAACTGCCGCCAGTGCTTATCAGGATAAGAATAATAACTGAAAGTCTCCTCAAAACCCTCAGCAACGATCTGGGCGGCTTTCGACAATTTCATCTCTTTGAGCTTCTTGATGACAGTGTGAGCCTTCTCTGTGGCCGCCTGTTTGTCTTCCTGGGCATGGATAGCCTTGAGCATCGCTGCGACCTCTCTGACTTTTTGTTTAGGAACATGGCTAAAGACATTACGATACCAATGCCCCGTGCAACGCTGCCAATCACAGTCAGGATAAAATTCAGCCAAAGATTCCACCAATCCAAGGCACTTGTCCGAAACAAACAAACGCACTCCTTTGAGACCTCGCTTCTTCAAATCACTCAAAAAAGCACCCCAACTGGGCCTTGTCCTCTTGGGCATCTTCAAGTTTACCTCGCCGGCCCTGGTGTGCAGTTTACGCTGATAATGACCGGCACGAGTGTCTGTGCGTACGCCGGTTCGCTCATAACGCTGAGCCTGACACAACTGATCAGCCTCAGCATCCAACAGATTATTGAGAGTCAGTTTGAGTAAATAAAACAATTGAGCCGGCAATCTGGGCGGTGAGATTTCGTTGGATTTGGGGGTAGCAAAATCTTGTAAGTGCTTGATTTTGATGGGGTTATGCTCGTTTGTGGTTCCACAGGGAATTAGATAAATCCTCTTGGGGGGTTATATTATTCATTGCAAAAACGGTCGGTATTGGTATAATAATTGTGATGAACTAAATTGAAATAGGGGGAAAATGCAAGCGTAAGCTACATGCCAGGAGAATAAGCCATGAGTTACTTTGTGGAAAATGGCCGAGGTGTTGGTTTTTGCCCAAGCGGTAAGGTCTTAGCGTTTCTGGGGTGCGTGATTTTTGCGGTTTTGTCGGCAGGCTCCGGTGAATTGGCAGGTCAATCTGGGTCGGACCCCAATACGTCCTCCGGCAATCGTTCGGGTGGTAGGCCGGACCGCGGACCGCTTATCGGCCCGGGAGTAGGCTTGGGCGGAGTGGCGCCGGTAGATCCGACATATCTGCAGCAGGGACCAGGTGGCCCGCGGTCGCCCTATCAAAACATGGACAGGCCCCCATGGGTACCTCCTTCAATTCAACGTCCGGGCGATGTTGAAAGCAAACCGGCAGTGCCTAAATTTGTCGTTCCTGATTTTCCGCGGAATTTGGCTACACTTTTCCAGGAGGCCTGGCAGGCGAAAAAACAAGACAATTACGCGAAACTGGGTGGTATGCTGCACCATCGCCGCGGGATAATAAAAAAGACCAAGGTGGGCGACTCGAACGTTCCACAGGAATGGGTTGACGATGAGAAATACCTGACCAATTGCCAGATTCTGATTCGTCAGGGCAAATACAAGGAAGCGGTGGACCTTATCGGGCCTCGCTGGGAGCAGCGACGCGGGGACGAACTGGTGAACGGTGATCTTGGTATGGCGTTGGTGCAGGCATCGCTCTCGGCGGTGGTCATCGACGATCAGTCGGTGCTTCCACGAGAGCAAATGAAGCAAATACTCGATATGGTCATTGACAGTGATCCGATGCAGATTGAGGCGGATGTTGTTCGGGCATGGATGATAGATGCCAATCAGGACGAGGAGTTTTTGCGTTTGGAGTCACGACCGTCCATTATCGAGCGCAACCGTCGGCTGCTGCCGATCCAGCAAAGTCTCGATGCAGACCTCGGTCGTGAGGACCAGACGGCCGCCGTCCAACCGGGATCGGTGAGGCCGAACTTTATACCTGGAATGCCACCTGGAATGTATCCAGGGATGCCACCTGGGATGTATCCTGACGCTCGTCGGACGGCGGCTCCGGCTGGCTGGCCTCAGTCGAAATCGGGTGTGCCGGAATCAATAAGTCGGTTTCTTTTGAGCATTATATCTTATTCGTTGGGGATCAGTCGGGATCCTGTATTTGACGAGGTGGCCCGTTGCAAGGAATTTTTCAACAGCGAGTATTTTCTGATGACGGACCGTAGCGGCTATACCTATGCCTATATAAAAGGCCATCTTTGGCAGCAAATGCAGGCGTCGGGCAGGTCGCAATGGAGATTTCTCGACAAGCCCAACAAACAAGGACCATGGCAGGCCTCCGATCTTTATCTGTTTCGCTGGAGCGGTAAAGAAGAAGAAATCGAAAAATACTTTACCCAGGAAGGTGGTTTGACTGGGGCAAGAGCCAATTCTGGTTTTCCTCGACAATATAATAGCAACTCCAGACAATCGTCAACCGGCCTCGGTGGGCAGGATGATCAGCAACCGGCTAGCGGGCTTCGCAATCTTTATAATCTGCTTAGGGACAGGCAGCCCATTGCCAACGGCGATTTGGGTCAGATCGGCGAATATACGCTGACTATTTATGATTCGAGTCCGGTTTTTGTCGAACATCTGCTGACGATTCCGATACATGTAAGCCCTGTGACTACCTTCAAGTCTGCCTGGCGGCGTCAGAAAACGATGGCCCTTGGGGCGAACGAGGAAGGAAAGTATCTGGTCTTTTCATACGCGCAACTGAGTACCCTGAAGTCTCTGCAGGGACAGTTGACCCAGCAGCAATCGCAATCAAGAGAGTATGCCAGTAAATTTGACATGGTTCCTTTGTTTTGTGTGTTGGAAAAGGAAAAAGGTTCAGTTGAGATAAATTTTTACCGTGACGATCAAGGTGAAAGATATTTGATCAGCGATAAGGGGCAGAAGATTTATTTTACGGATTCCGATATGCTGGAGCTTCACACGCCTAGTTTCCAACCGGGCAAACCGTACAAGGGGCGACTAATCAGACCCGTGTCGTTTTCTCGCTATGACGACGATCTCGACATCGCCAAGCGAATGCTCAAGTGGGCCTGCGACACCCAATCGGATGCTATTAGCGAGCTGATTAGTGACATTGAGGAGAACGGCCGCCGTGGTAAAACCGTTGATGAGCTACTTTTTGACGCGGTGTTTTTGGGAAAGACCGCGATCACCATGGACCGCAGCCAAGGTCAGAACTGGCAGCAAACGCTTTGGGACCATAAACTTCATATCGAAAACGCAAAAGAATTTTTTGTATCTACTCCATACGGATTTGACCCGCGCGGTCGGCTGTTTATTTGGCAGAATCTTGACAGTTCCGGCGGAAATCCATGGGGGACCCGTGGTTTGCCCGGCGCGATGCCGTCCGCGATGCGCAATGCAATGATGCCTATGGGAAGACCCGGTATGCCTATGGGAGGTCCCATGAGCAGAAGTGTCATTGGCGGTGAAACCGCTAACGAACCATCATCTTTGATTTTTCTTGATGAAAATGGTGAGATTGTTTCTCAGTTTTATGACGACAGCCAACTGGACAGTTTGAAAGCCGGTCAGCAGAGTGATTTTCTTGTTCCCAGTGATCAGACGGTTCCCAGTCCTTTTATCGGTATTTCGAGTCAATGGCAACCGGAAATCATGCGGCAAAAGGCGCAGCAAGCGGACGCTAAAGGAAATTTGCACCTGGCGGCAACGTTATATCGTGAGATGCCGCCTCTGGATTTTGTTTTCACCAGCATTCCTACCGGGGTGCCAAGCTCCAGTCAGATCAAGGCGATGATCAGCGAGATGGAATCGGCCATTCAGAATGCGGTTAACAAACTCCAGATCAAGATTGAGTTTGCGAAGATTCTCGAAAAAATGGGCCGTTCGGACCAGGCCAATGAAATGCAATGGGGGGTCAAGGCCTCATGGAAACTGGCGGTAAAGCCACTGCTGGAGGAATTTGAGCGATTCGCGGTCAGTTATGGTTATATTGTCTCGGATGGGTTTCTGCAGAAGCAGGCGGTGGTAACGCAACTGCTGGCGAATATCCCTCCCACCGAAGATACGGCTAAGGAACAATCTCAAAGTTTTATGGCAAGACTCATCAAAGGCATAAAAACGATGGAACAACCGTCGCAAAAGAGTTCGGACCCTGTCGATACGAACATCAAGTTCAATCTGACGGATTTCGAGAGTGCTGACGGGATCGACCAGATCGATAAGCGGCTGACCAAATTTTACCAGGGCAAACCCTCGATTACCGAATACCTCAAGGCAAAGCAGTGGCTCCTGACGCAGCATCCAACTCTGCTGATGCGAAGTCCGGACAATGAGTTCGAAAGCATGATATTCAGTTGGAAGCCCCTGGAGATTTCGGAGGGGGAAATCGGCCATCTCGATTCATTGGCAAAACCGTCGGAGGAGTTCAGTCAATTATGGAACGAGGTTTTGTATAAGGTTGAGACCAAACAATATGGGTTGGCTCGTCTGTCGCTGTTTGAAGCGGCGTATTACCAGCGGAACGCAGCCGCCCAAAACAAACCTGAATCGCTTGATTATCTGGTTCGTTCGGCCAATGCGATTGCCATGTTATGGCTGGCTACCGGAAGCGAATCCTTTTTGTATGGCCCGGTCCGTTTCGGTACGGATTTTGTAAAGATAACGGATAACGAACTCAAGGATTTCATTCAGCCGCGTATGGCGGTGAAGTTGTCCGGGGAGCAAGTGGATTATCATCTTCGACCGATTCGCAACATCACAGATACGGTAACGCGTTTGTCGGAATCGGATGAATACCTCAACCGGAGATTTTTCTGGTTCGAGTATGTACAACTGGCCTGCGATACCGGCCTCGATAAGTCCGCGGCCACCGGATATCAGCAACTGGGCGAATTACCACAATCTCCAAAAAAGGATCCGGTCAAAACGCACGAAAGGGAAAGCGTATATCAGGCCAAACAGATGTTGCAGCAGGCCTATGTGCAAAAAAGACTCACTCCAATCGGGGCATTGCGTTCGTGTGATACGATTATGGAAAGATGGCCCGAGAGTATAGAGGCCCAGGAGGCCGAGGAAATGATCAAAAGCATTTTGCGAAACCGACCCGACGAGAAAAAGGAAAGGCAAAAACAGGGCAAGTACACGGGCGAATAGCCACCGCCGCTTGCGATTGCCCGGTCGCAAATTGTTTACGAGTCGCCGGCACTGCCTTGTGATGTGTTCTGTGCCTCTCGGGTAATGGTTTCGATGCGTTTCTCAGCCTGTTCGAGGATGTCCCGGCAGTGGGCGATGAGTTTCATGCCCTGCTCGTATTTGTCGATGCAATCTTCCAGGGGGATCTTACCCTGTTCGACATCGGTGACGATCTTTTCTAATTGGGCTAAAGTCTGTTCGAACGTTTGTTTTTCAGGTTCCGATTGAGTCATTTTTTTTGCTCCCTTTTGACAGATAATGTCACTTTACTTTCAATATTCGTTTTGCCGGCTAATTCGGTGATTAACAGATCGCCCGGTTCTATTTTAGTTTTTCCGCCGACGATTTCCATGGTGTTTTTCAGGCGGGTGATGCTGTAGCCGCGCTGCAGAACACCGCGGGGATTGAGGTTTTCCAGACGCCCGGTGTAAGCGTTTAGCTGCTGATGTAATTGCCGCCAGAACGACTGCCGGGCGGTATCTATTCGGCCGGTCAAATGCTCAACGGTGCTCCGCTGCTGACGGACGCGATATAACGGCCTGGTCCCGAGCAGGTGCGAACAGGTGATGGCTAATTGATTTTTGCGGGCTTTATAATAGCTACCGGACGCCGACTGTAGTCGGTGCTCCAGTTCGGCCAGGCGTTTCTGACCGCGGGCCAGGGTGATATGCGGCTCGATTACTCGTAAGGCGGCGGCGTGGCTTTCGATGATGCGCCCTGTGCGACGGAACAACTCGCTGAGATGCCGTGAGAGGATAGCGGTTTTTTCGTCGAGTAACTGGCGGCTGATACGCAGGATATCCAGCGGTCGGGCAAACAAGGGGCGGTCTGAGAGGTTTTGCCAGGTCGCCTGGGCCGATTCCCAGCGACCTCGGGTGCTGTGGTAAAGCCGCTGTTGGAGTTGCCGGATACTTTGCAGTATCTCGGTTCTGTCCGGCACGGCCAACTCGGCCGCGGCCGTGGGAGTGGCGGCCCGACAGTCGGCGACCAGATCGGCGATGGTAAGATCGATTTCGTGGCCGACGGCGCTGATAACAGGAATTTCGCAGGCGAAGATGGCGCGTGCAACAATATCTTCATTAAAGGCCCATAGGTCTTCGATACTACCACCGCCTCGACCTACGATCATCAGGTCGATGCCGCCGAACTCGCCGCGACGCCGGTTCAACTCGGCGATGGCCCCGGCGATCTCCGCTGCGGCGCCCGAACCCTGAACAGCAACCGGATAAAGTAATTTTCTCACGCCGGGGAAACGTCTGTTGAGGGTCTTGGCAATATCTTCGATGGCGGCGCCGGTGGAACTGGTAACGATAGCAATAGTGGATGGGTATTTCGGCAGCGGTTTTTTATGACTATCATCGAACAGGCCTTCTTTTCGCAGTTTTTCGGCCAACTGGCGAAATGCCAGCTCCAAAACGCCGGTCCCGGACGGTTCCAGTTTGTCGATATAAAACTGATATTTACCCTGCGGTTCATAGAGATCGACCCGGCCGGTGGCAACAACAGCCATGCCGTCGGCTGGGCGAAATTTGAGCCGGCCGGCAGCGTTTTTCCACATAACCGCTGAGATGTACGTGTTTTCGTCCTTCAGACTGAGGTAGAGATGACCGCTGCCGTGAAATTTACAGTTGGAGATTTCACCGGCCAGAACAATTTTGGCCGGCAGATGCTCATTAAGTGCCAGCCTGATCATGCGTGTAAGCTGTGTGACCGAATAAACATCGGGTAGTGAGTTTGCCGTTGCTTTTTTGTCAGATTCTTGTGGGCTGGCTGCAGAGGGTTGGGCAACGCTGTCCGACTTTTTCGGATCGAAGAAGTCCGGTTGTCGTGAAAACCCTTTTTGTTTGTCGTCAAAATTGAAAAATGGAAGCTCACCTTGAATCATTGTTTTATCCGTTCATCCGTTCATCCGTCCCAGGGTTTAATTTGCTCTTGATTTTAGAGCTTAAGGCCGCGGGTTTCAAGTATCAAATTGGAAGGATCCGACGAGATGCCGCCTTTTCCCAAACAGACGATCTTCTGCTGATAACAGGCAGGATTAGAGACAGGGCCGGATTAGGCGTGATTAGGCCCGGGCAATCCTGATATTTGGAATGCTTTATAGCGAATTGATGACCTGATAGCTCAGGTTGTTTTTGCCGTTATCTTTGACCAGATACATCTGGTGATCGGCCAGTTCGAGAATTCCCGCCGCCCCGGCGGGAGAAGCCCCGGCTTCGTAAAAAACCATACCGATACTGCAGGAAAGAACCGCACCATCGGGGGGAATCTGCGAAACGTTCGACAAAGGGAAGTTGTGAATTTTCTCGAGTAAATTCTTTGTCAGGAGAACGGCCTGATCCAGCTGCACTCCACTCAAGCCCACCACAAATTCATCGCCGCCATAACGAGCTACACAACCTGTATTGCCAAATCGCTCTTGCAGCATCCGGGCGAATTCCTTGAGTAACCGATCACCGGCAGAGTGGCCGTATAGATCGTTAACTTCTTTGAAGTTGTCGATATCGATAAATAATACTGCCAGCGAAGCCTGCCCCGATCGCAGGCTCTGACAAGCTTCCTCCAGGTTCCCAGTCAGTACGTCGCGGGTAGCCAGACCGGTGAGCGGATCGGTCTGAGCCTGTTGACGATAATGAGCGACCGAATTAGTCAAACTATCACAATAGCTTTTGAACTCCTTCATCTCTGATTCAAAATCAAAAATCTTGCGGTTGGCGTCGTTGGCCAGACCGCTGAGCAGGTTATTGGTTTGGCTGAGCAACTTGGCGATATCAACCTGGTCAGGAAGGATGTTGCCAAAAAGCTTTGAAACACCGGAAAATTCATGACTGGTTTTCTCCAATATCTTATTCAGATCTTTACCGCTAAGTCCAAATGTAGTGTGGGCATAGTCCAGCAATGTTATGTCTTCTTCGCTGAGCGACTCAGGACCGTTCAGCGAGAGTGTGCCGACAAAATAGGCGATCTGGGACAATTGAACCTCCTCATCCGTACTGGGCTGGGCCTCACTACGACAATGGTGGACGCAGATGGGATGGGCCAGCAACTTCGGCAGCCCCCACTGTTGGGTAATTATTCCGGCAGCGGCGAGATGATCGAACGGGAATAATTCATGTTCGAGGAGATACAGGGAAGCCTGAGAATTGTTGTTTGTGTTATGCCACAACTTGGCATATTCCTGGCCGAGCGCCTGCACCAAAAAAGGTATGCCGCAATCTTGCAGCAGTCCGATCAGAAACGCCTCCTGGCATCGCGCGGAACAGTAATGATTGGCCAACTGCCGCGCCAAAACAGCTCGCAGAACACTATGACGCCAAAAGTCCGACATGTTAAAGCCCGACGTACCGAAATTGTTCAAGGCGGTAGCCAAATGAAAACCCAGTGAAACCGACTTGACGTATTTCAATCCCAGTGCGGTGATGGCTCGTTCCAGGGTCGAAGCCTTGTGACGCAGGCCGTAATAGGCCGAGTTAGCCACACGCAACAGACGGGAGGCCAATCCCGGATCAGCCTCTATCACACGGGCAAAATCAGCAAAATTGGCATTTTCGTCCCTGCAAAGCTCCACCAGCTTCTGCGCCACCATTGGTAAAGTGGGTACATCAGCCTCGGACAAGAGTTGATCTAATTTTTTATCATCTACCGGCGATTGCTGCCCCATCAAAACATCACTTGGCATTAAAATAAGCCTCCACTGTCCTACCATGGAATTTAAATTTGGTGATCTCCCTACTACAAGACCACCTGTTATCCAAAAGCCTGCCCCCCTCTTAAAGTGCTATAATCGGCTTGGTTGGCCCTAGAATTTAAGGGAAATCCTGATAAATTGGTTAGGAAATAGCTGAGCTTACCGGTCAAAAACGCAGGATTATTTGCCACTTACAGCGTTATCAGACTTGGCTTTGGTAGAAATCGCCCCGTTGCTCTGCCGGTAGTTGATTATTATCCAGGCGATTTGCGGGGGACAATCGCTTTAGGTGTGGTAATCAGCGTTGATAGTGACGTATTCACGTGACAGATCGCAGGTATAGCAAAAATCACTGAACGTTCCCACGCCCAGATCCACATTTACCTGCCAATTTTTGGCTTTCATTTTATGCGTCAACTTGCCGGCATCGAAGCGGCTGGGTCGCCCTTTACGGTAAACAGTTGTCCCGGCGATCCTGCAGGCAAGCTTGTTGGGGTCGAATTTTGCGCCGCTGTAGCCGACCGCGCTGATGATGCGTCCCCAATTGGGGTCGGCTCCGTTAAAGGCGGTGCGGACCAGTGGGCTATCGACAATGGCTCGCAGCGCCTTGGCGCCATCACGGCCCGTGGCGGCGCCGGTAACTGTAACGGTAACTCCGCAGGTGGCGCCCTCACCATCGGCGGCTATTTGCCGGGCCAGATCGTCACAGACCATATACAGCGCCTCGGCGAACCGCTCATATTCGGCGCCACCGCGGGTGATACTTTTGTTGCCGGCCAATCCCGACGCCAACACGATAGCAGTGTCACTGGTGCTCGTGTGATTGTCGATCGAGACCTTATTGAAGGTCACGTTTACAGCCTGTTTGATCGCCCGCTGCAAAAGAGTTGAGTTGATATTGATGTCGGTCGTTATAAACGCCAGCATGGTTGCCATATTTGGCGCTATCATTCCGGAACCTTTGGCGCAACCGGCTATCTGTGCTGTTTTGGAGCCTAATCGAACCGTCCGATGGGCCGTCTTGGTTTTGGTATCGGTGGTCAGAATTGCCCGGGCGAACTGGCGGCTGGACTGGGCGGAAACGGAAAGCTTCGATCCCGCCTGCGCGATTCCACGGCAGACCTTCTCCATCGGCAGATAATGTCCGATCACACCGGTAGAACAGACCAGTACATCCTGTGGGTTTACCGAAACCCGCCTGGCCACTTCACGGCAGATCGTATCTGCATCACGCCTGCCGCGTGCGCCGGTACAGGTGTTGGAGTTGCCGGCGTTGACAAAAATCGCCTGTGCTCTTCCTCCTTTGATATGCTCGCGTGTGACTTCCACGGGCGCACCGACTACTTTGTTGGTCGTAAATGTTGCGCCCACACGGCACGGCAGGTCGGCAACGATCAAACCGAGATCGAGATTGCCGCTGGCTTTGATGCCGGCTTTCACCGCGGCGATGCGAAAACCTTTTGGTCCGGTGAGAGTTTTATTTGCCATTGGGTATCAGACCTTATTGGGCAGGTTGACCTTTTTTATCTACAGAAGTCCCATGGTTTCAGGAAGATTACAGATTATATTCATGTTCTGCACCGCCTGGCCGGCGGCGCCTTTTATCAGGTTGTCAATGGCACAGAAGACCACGATTTTCCCCTGGGTGGCGGTAGCGAAAATGTCACAAAAATTCGTACCGACCACGTTCTTGATCGCCGGCGGTTTATTCAGCATCCGCACAAACGGTTCGTCAGCGTAAAACCTGTTATAAAGTTTATCCAAATCTTTAGAATCTGCCCGGGCCAGCGGCTGACAATAAATGGTCTCACTAATGCCGCGATCGAAACTGCCCACGTGCGGTTGGAAGAGTACCCGGGTCTTTTGATTACAGGATTCGGTCAGTATCTGTTCGATTTCGGGCGTATGCCGATGTGTGCCCACTGCGTAAGCGAAAAGGTTTTCATTCATTTCAGGAAAATGAAAGGTGAGATCAGCCTTACGCCCGACGCCGGAGACGCCGGAGACAGCATTGACGATAATATCGTCACAGGCGATCAGTTTTTCCTGCAGCAGCGGCGCCAGGGCCAGGGCAGCCGCGGTGGGATAGCAGCCGGGATTTGCAACCAGACTGGCGCCTTCAATATCATGGCGGAACAGCTCCGGCAGTCCGAACGCCGCTTGGCTGATATTTTTCTTGTCGGTGTGTTTGACCTTATAAACCTTTTCATAAAGGGCAACGTCATGGAGGCGATAGTCGGCGCTAAAATCGACGACCTTTACGCCGGTCTCAAGGAGCTGACCGACAAACTGCATCGACACCTTGTGCGGCAGACAGCAAAGAGCCACATCCCCAAGCTCGGCTAATTTGTCCAGGTCCACCGGCTCGATGGGCAGATCAAGCCGGTTGGCCAGCATCGCAAACACGTCCGTAACATGTCCGCACTCTTCCGGCAGGGCCGTCAGATAAGTTACTTCCGCCTGGGGATGTCGCAAAAGTATCTCGATGGATTCGCGAGCGGTATAGCCGGTGGCGCCAATTATTGCGACTTTAATCATGATTCTGTCGGTTTTCTAAAAAAAGGCTCCCGCCGGCATAGCAACAGGAGCCTGTAAGATTCGAATATTTGCAGCGATTAACGTTTGGAGAACTGGAAGCTCTTGCGTGCCTTTTTTTTGCCATATTTTTTACGTTCTATCATTCGGCTGTCACGCGTCAAAAGCCCGGCATCACGCAGTGCGATGAAGGTCTCGGGATCGGCAATTACCAGGGCACGGGCCAAGCCGAGTTTGACGGCGCCGGCCTGGCCGGTAATGCCGCCACCATGAACCTGGATGAGAACATCGTATTTCCCCGTACTATCGCTGGCGACCAAAGGCGCCTGAACGTCTTGGCGGTCCTGGATACGTGGAAAGAAATCATCAAGCTCGCGCTTATTGACAAGAATCTTACCGTTCCCGGGACGGATTCTTACACGCGCTACGGCTGACTTGCGTCGGCCGGTTCCCCAGCAATACTCCTTTGGTCCCAACTCGGCTGCGGTGGGAGGCTTTTTCTGGGGTTCCTCTTGCGGGCTGATTTGTCGGCCGGACGTTGTCACGCGGACTGCGGCTCCCTGAAGATCGGAAAATGCCTTTCCCGGATTAACCAAAGGAGCACCTTGTTCGGGCTGTTCTGTCACGTTAAAAACCTCATTTTACATAAAAAAGTATTGATATTGGCTGTCATCAAACACGGCTAAGTTCCAGTTCCTGCGGCATTTGCGCGGCATGTGGATGGTCACTGCCGCGATATACTTTTAGTTTCGAGAGCATTTTTCGGCCCAATTTGCTTTTTGGCAGCATACGGCGGACCGCCTCGATGATAATCTGCTCCGGTCTCTTATCCATCATCTTGGCATGGCTGACGTACTTATGGCCGCCGGTATAATAGGTGTAATAATCATACTGCCTGGTTTCAGCTTTTTTGCCGGTCAACCGTATCTTCTCGCAGTTGGTAACAACAACAAAATCACCGGTGTCCACATGCGGAGTATAACCGGGCTGATGTTTGCCCATTAGTACCATAGCGATCCGAGTGGCAAAACGGCCGAGAATCTGACCTTCGGCACTAGTCACGTACCATGACTGTTCGACATTGCTCTTATGGGCCACAGTAGTCTTCTGTTGCATTGCTCGCATCGAAAATCTCTTTCTTCCAGGTTGTTTCCAAACCAGAATTACAATTAACACTGGCGTTACAATTTCACCATTTTATCCGCCTGGGCCACTCAGTCCACAACAAAGCGGAATTCTCTATTGTAAATAAAACTTTCACCGTGTCAAATGCTTTTATGACAAATCCTTAGAGATTTACAAAAAAAATCGCCGGGCGAGAAAACCTCGGCCCAATTTTTCATAACCGCTTGTATTTTAAGTAGTTATGTCACAGCTGGCCCGGGTTCGCCCCCAAATACCCTCAATAACAACAGGGCGACGCTAAAATAAACCATGTAGCTGATTATATCGTTGGTGGTAGTTACCAGAGGTCCTGAGCTGATCGCCGGATCGATCCCGATTTTGCGGAAAACGTAAGGCAGCGACAGTCCCAGCAGAGTGGAAAGCATTATGGCACAAAACATCGATAGTCCCACCGCTACGCCCAGAATCGGTGCATGAGCAGTATTAAAACCCTGGGTTTGGAACAGACCAAGCCAGACACCCGCTACGCTCCCGGCCATGAGTCCACAGATAGTCGCTACGATCAAGGCAACCCGAAACTCACGTAAAAAAACCTGCGAAAAATCCAGTGCCGCCAAATCACCTGTTGCCAGGCCACGAACGACAATTGTCGAAGTCTGCATGCCGCTGTTACCGCCCATAGCCATGATAGCGGGGATAAACAACACTATGCAGAACCAATCGGACTGGTTGAACCGGTCTTGAAAAACCGCATAAAAAGTCAATGCCGCAAACATAGCACCTGCCATGCATGTCAGCAGCCAGGTCAGACGAACAGTGGCGGCTTTGAATATCTTGGGCGTATCCAGCTCAGCCGGGTGGGTACCGGCCATCACCAGAGCGTCTTCTTCGGCTTCCTCTTCCATCACGTCAACAACATCATCCACTGTGATATGGCCGAGCAGAACACCATTCTTGCCAACTACCGGCATTGCGATAAGGTCGTTCTTACGGAACGTGTTGGCGATTTCTTCCTGGTCGGCATTGACATAGACTGTCGGAAGCTCCTCATCCAGAATCTCGGCTATCAACGTTTCGCGGGGATGGCGAAGCAGGCTGTCCAGTGCGATACTGCCTTTGAGCCGATTCTGGTCATCCACGACAAAAACATAATAAAAATCCTCTTCGGGATCCGACTTGCAAAAGCTATGAATGGCATCGGCAACGGTACCATTTATCCCCACCGTCACCAGTTCCGGGTTCATAATGCCGCCGGCAGTGTCCTCTTCGTACTTCAGCAGCTTTTCAATCTGGTCCGATCCGGCCTTGGGAATATGGTCGAGAACCTTTTCGGACCGTTCTTCGCTCAGCTCGGCTACAACGTTGGCGGCTTCATCGGGCGGCATTGTGGCGACAATATCGGTCAACTCGTCGCTGGTAAGGCCTTCCACGACTTCGCTGCGAGTAGCTTCGTCGATCTTTTCCAGCACCTCGCCAGCATCCCGAGGATCGAGCAGATCGAACAATATCTGACGGGCGATCTCATCTACCACCTCGATCACTTCTGCCACATCCGAAGAACGCGATTCAGACAACAACTGACGCAACGCCTCGAAATCTTTCGCTTCCATCAGATGCTCAATACGATCCAGCAACTGTTTACGGGCTAGTTCGGAATCCGCCAAGACCATCCTCTCCTGTTGAGTAAATAAGTATATGATCGCCTAAATATATGAGCAAATCCCAATATTACATTCACTTGGTCACCTGCCCATCTTATGCCTTATTGCCCATCAAAAACATAGCATCCTGAACCTCTAATCCGTGGTTACGGTCCAGAGAGGACCGTAGAGGCTCAAGATAGACATGGCTTCTATCGAAAAACCGTTTTGCAGTCCTTCGGCTTCTCCTCACCCTGTTTACCGGCTTACTAGCCAGTTTCCGGCGAGTAGGGTAAAATCGGTGAGGTCCACGGTACCATCCCCATTTAGATCGCCCGCCAGCGGTTTCACCTCGATGGAACCAATAAAGGTCGAATCCGTGACCGCTTCCGCATAAGGAGATGGCGCCGGGACTGTAGCCTCGTCTATCAGGAGCAAATCGAGGCCGTAGCGAACGCCATATTCGAAGCCGTAAGCAGCCAGATCAATCGTCTCTTCGACTTTCTCAAAGAGATCATTGTTCAACCCCTCCTGCTGGTGAACCCAGACGCCCTTCTGAACGGTGGGATCAATCTGTACAATGACGATTTGGGCGAAGCTGCGGCCACTGCTCATACCTCTAACATCGATGCCAAACAGGTGGTAATCATGAGTGTATTTCAGGATAAAGGTGTCCGGGGGAATGTCGCCGGTTTCATTGGGGCCATAGAGAATGAACTCGACATCAAAGTTGGATTGGGCGACGCTTTGGCCAAAAACACTTGGATCGGCGTTCTCAACGTCCATGCGGGCATGATTGCGGACGTGCATGAAACCGGCATTGCCCAGCGCCTGGGCGAGAATTTGATAATTGTCCGGCGTTTCCGGAGGAAACTTGCCGTCAATCGAAATAAAAACCGGATCGGTGCCGGAATTGTTGTAATTGGAGTTTTCCATAACCACCGTGGCCAGATTAGGATCCTCGGAGCCCGGGGCGCATTGGCTGGCAGTGTAACTGAGCTGGACGTTATGGAAGCGGGGTTCGGCTTGATACAACACCCCGTAAGCCTGAACTCTGGCCAAGCCCGAAGTGGTGACGTGGTTGGCGGAAACGACCGTGTCAGGAACCCAAAGCCAGGCGTCGGAGCGCCAGTGGAAAGCCGCAGGCGAAGCAACCTGAGATTGTTCGATGGTGATACGAACCTGATTGCCGTTGACCACTACCGCACCGCTGCCACCCCCGGGCAGGTCGCCGACGACATCCACAAACCCACCCGCAAGGCCAGGATTCTGACTGATGACCGCCCGGATGTTGAATTCGCTGCCGGAATCCCCCGGGCTCTGGCCCGTGTTGGGATTATTGTCTGCATCCACGAGCCAGATGTAAGTCAAGCTGGCATCGAATTCGGACAGATCGATCGGAGCGGGGATGCTGCCACGGAGTTGCATCACAAAAATCAACGAAGAACCGTCTTTTTCCACCCAGGCCGAGGTGATGTCAGTGAAGTCCAAGATGTCCAAATCACATGGATCGCTCACCTGGCCGATAATCTGACTACACATCGCGGATTGGCCAAAGATGAGAATCAACAGTACTCCCCCGAGAACGGATGACCGGATCATAAGTGTTTCTCCTACCTGGGATTTCCAATATAACACTGCATAATCTGCTCAGCTACACCGCCGAGACTCTTCTTTAACAGAATACCAAAACTATCTTTAAAAATCAAGATTTTAAACTTCATTTTGAAGTTTTTTCATCCACAATAATTGCAAAAACACAAATTTGGCGGCTGATTATCGTTTCTTTGACGTACCTCGGCCATTTGAAATATCACATACCTCAATCCATACCAGCCTAACTTTCGCGGTTTTTTTAACCAAATCTTCATTCAACGGGGGCTGTTACGCGAAAATGGATTTTTTATTACCGGCGTTGGCGTCAAAAGTACCATCAAGGAACAGGGTCCCAACCACCTTTCCCCCAGGGATGACACCGTAA
Organism: uncultured Pirellulales bacterium; assembly: GCA_964537505.1. Lineage (GTDB taxonomy): Bacteria > Planctomycetota > Phycisphaerae > Sedimentisphaerales > SM23-30 > DAINBT01. Next base: position 6,971 of record CAZICK010000003.1, on the reverse strand, counting down.
AATCCGCTTAAACGACAAATAACACCCTCGCCACAGACCATACCGCTTCAGAACCCCAAGGGCATACTCACTGCAGGTGGGCAGATAACGACATTGTGCCGGCAGATAAGGCGAGACGGCCAATTGATAAAACCTTACCAGAAACACCGCCGTCTTGACTGCGAAAGCACCGGCAATATCGCATTTGAGCCTGCTCATTTGATGGTTCCTGTTATCCATTTTGCTTGTCCATCTTACAGAAAATCGTGATCTGACTATTCTATTATCTGTTTGTCACGTTGGTGGCGGTCGTTGATTTTTCGGCACAATCTCAATAGAGATTTACGATACAGCTCCGTGGAGACCTTATCCCTCTGACGGGGTATCAAGACATAGTCATAGCCGCCGGGCAACTCATGCTGTAATAAACGAAACGCTTCTCGTAGCGTTCGTTTACACCGGTTTCGCTGCACGGCACAACCGAATCGCTTGCCCACAGAAACACCCATACGCGAATGACCCGCTCGATTGGGCTGAGCACGGACAATCAAACAACCGTCGGCACTGCTCAATCGCCCGTTAAAAACCCGATCGAAATCAGCCTTTTTTTTCAGTCGCCGATCTACGCCAAAACGCAAACGTTGCCGTGGCGAGCCTTTTGATTTGTTTTTTTCGGTCATGATCGATCTCGATCCGGATGTTCCTGATCGTCTTTAAGCCTATGCATACTCCATGCATCAACATATTTAGTAGGTGGCGATTTCTGACCCAATCCCAGCCGGCCGCGCCTGGCTCGTCCCATTCTGATCAGGCTCAGCAATAGCACAACCACAAAAATACTTGCCACCGCAACAATAATAACCAGCAGCGTCAATACGTAAACATTAATCGTCCCACCAACCGCCAACGCCGATAGCGCAATCCGAAAAAAAGAGGGCATCCTTTCTGTCCTTTCTCAATCGCCCGTGGCCAGCAATCCAACCATGGCATCTCCCATTCCTTTGCCTATGAGATATAAGGTTTCCCAATTGCGATACCAATGATAATCTTGGCCTGAAGGAGATTCTTCCCGAGATCTCTGAAAACCACGTGTTTCGACGCCGCTCACATTACCTTTGAAATCAGGATATTGCTCAGGATCAGCAAGAGCAAGCTGCTCAGCCATTAGTTTCTCAACCCTTTTCTTATATCCGGCCGTGGATGGAATGTTCCATCCGCCCATACCTGTATTGGCGATTACGAATGGCATCTTTTCGACGCCGAGGTCCTTTCTGATATCCTTTATAAAATTCTCCAGGTTTTTTTTGTAACAATCCACCGCCTTCTGATCGATACGATCATTCCAGCCCTGGTGCCAGCCAAAACCGACTATTTCATAACCCTTGCCTGAATAACTGGGAAAATATTTTTTTAGATTACCTGTAATTTCTTTTACATGTCTGAGAATTTCATAGTATTGAAAACCGGTATCGCCGTCTGCCTTTGGTTTTGGATAGTCTGCCGAGCTTGGAGACAAAAAGTTTTTGCACAGCGACCTGCCGCCCCAGGCGGATTTAATAATCAACACAGGATCTTCGAAATAATCACCCACAACAAAACCAAAACCATATTCCGGACCGATATGGTCGGCACTTGCCCCATACCCCGTGGTAAGCCAGCCCATTTGTTCCTTGCCCTTATAGGACAGGTTCACAATCCAGACATCATTGCGAACAACATTCTTGCCTTTATCATCCACCAGGTGCCCGTAGTCTTTCGGATTGCTTTTGAGATATGTCTCCATCGTCCCCGGACTACCTTTCAATTGCCCAAAGCCAACCATGTTAGACTGACCCGACAGTATGAATATCTTCAATTTGCCATTGGCCGGACAGGTCTTCCCAGGCTTGGCCATGACACTACTGCCGCTAATGCCGACAAATATCACCGATAATAGTATGACTGCTGCCTTCTTCATGTTCTGTAGCTCCTTATATATTCTGACATTTAACCGATTATACTCATAACGATTGAGTTTTTCCGTTTTCTTATTACTCTAACCGACTGTATTACTAGTGCCTCGTGCCTTCTTCCTGACAATCGGCCCTGCCAGGAATTGCGTATTAAGACAATACCCGTTGGGTATAATATCGCATATCTTAGCTCAACTACGCCGCTGGGCCTCTTTTCCAATAGAATATCAAGTCTGTTTCAAAAACTCAAGCCTTTTGGCTTCGTTTTCAAACTATTTCAGCCACAATAATTGTGGTTGTGGGGTTATCAATTTTGGGTTATAATGGCTGGATATGAAAAAGTCTTTAGCACATTTACAAAATAACAAAAGAAGAATTAGCCCAACTCGCCCCCTGCGCCAAAAAACTACATGAAGTGACAGAAAGGATTTGTAAGGAAAAAATTATGTGGCTACTAAAAGATGAAAGAGAAACATTACTTAAATACTACAACACCCTCCAAAACACACAAGAGTGTATGAAATTTATAGCTCTTTCTGAAAGAACATATAACTCAACTCGTAACTTAATAAATCGCGGCCTGCTTGAAGTAGTAGGTGGAATCGATCAAACGGTTGCTTCAATAGTTGGGGATTCTATAAACCTTAACAACTTTTTAGCAAGTTCGCAAGGCGGTATAGCATGCGGTGAGATCACCTTGCGTCTTACTCTTGATGGATATGATTTGGCAAGCAAGTACAATAGTTGGTGGTATAAAACTGGTGGCATGTGGTTTGTAGAACACAGAGGGCACTGGTTTTGGATCGTTGCTGGATATATTGTTTCCTTTCTTCTGGGGAGATTGACATCGCCATAGGCGGATAAGTATTGAAGAAGCAACGGGAACTTGTTATACTGACTGTATAATTATTGTTAAGAGGTCACATTTTACTGGCCGTAGTTTGGAGAGTTGATTTTGACAATTGCAATTATTTCTTTTTTTGGTGTAGTAATCGGTGCATCCCTTCAGTACCTGTTCACGCGATACCTTGAAAATCAACGCCATTACCGAAGCCTCCGAACTCAGGCCTATACGGATTACTTAAAGGGTGCATCTGAACGAGCTCACTTTGGAATTAAACCACAGAGCCAAGTGAAACAAAAAATTGCGGACGCGAAAGCCAGGATATGCCTTTATGGCTCAACAGCGGCCATTCAAGCACTCGCTTTATTCGAGAAGCTTGGAGCTACTATGAATTCTGATCAAGAACGAAATGCTTTTACTAGCATGGTCTTAATAATGCGAAATGATTCGGGCAGCCAATCAGGAGCAAGGATTGAAGATTTAAAAATAGTCTTGTTAGGAAATCACGATGTGAAAACATAATAAGCAGCGGAATCATTCAATAAAAGAGGTTGGATCCTCCTTCGCAAGGGATTGCTACGGAGGACAGACGAGTCCGCCATAGGCGGATAAATATTGAAGAACCAACGGGAACTTGTTATAAAGACTGTATAATTATTGTTGGAAAGGGGAAAAATATGTGGACAGACGCACACGAGTTAATTCAGTCTGGAAATACTACTATTCTTGAAATTTTTAAGAATAAGGACCGCATTGGCACTGGACCAGGTTTACTATTAATGGCTGCCTATATTCAATTTGTCGTACCGAAACAAACCGAAGTTGCTGATTACTCCACATACAACTTAGATATATCAGATTTCAAGATTCTGAAATGGGAGAAAGACAATGATGACAAAAAACTCAAGTCGTCTGCGATCTTCCGAAGAATTAGAAACTCTATTGCACATGCGCGGGTTACATTCGCCTCAGAGAAGTCCTTCCTTCTGTCTGACGGGCCTCCGCAGAACAAGCCATTCAAGGCAACCTTCGAAGCTGAGATTGAGATGAAACACTTCGGAAAATTCCTAAATACCATAATGATAAAATGGATGAAAGATAACGTCCAAAATTATAAGCTGAACTACGGGCAGTGGAAAGCTGACCACTGCCACTGAATCGTAACATTCCAGCCCTGTCTGGCGAAAAATGTTGAAAAGAGGGCCAGCGTAAGCGAAATCGCACATTGAATAGAAACCAACAAATTTAGGAAAATTCATTTGGGTTTTCATCTGGAACTGGTATAATACCGCCAAAGCTGTTTCAGAAAGTTTTTCGGCTGAAGTTTGGTGGTTTGAAAAGTCTATACTTATGGTATAAATGAGAAATCTCACATCACCCTTTTTCAGGAGGTATCGAATCGTCATGAACATGAAACATTACATTTACTCGCTCGGTGTAATTGGTTTGCTCACTATTACCTTGGCCGCTGACTCCTCGGCTCTCTCCAGGCAGTTGCCCGTGCCCGAACGGGGTTTCATCAGTTCCGAACCGGCCCAAACCTGGGAACAGGGGCTGCTCTGTGGAAACGGTACCATCGGGGCCAACGTGTTTAGCCGGCCTTTGGATGAGACGATCGTGTTTACCCATGAACGTATGTTCCTGCCGACGGGACAACCCGTGTTGCCACCCAACCTCGCACCACACTTATCCGAGATTCGCGCTCTGATCCAACAGGAAAAATACAGTGAAGCGACCAAGTTGGCTTTTGATCTTTCAGGGCAGGAAGATTTTATGTATCCCGATCCTTTTGTCCCGGCTTTTGATCTCAGCATTAAAATGGACGGAAAAGAGGAAATTACCGATTATATGCGATCCGTGGATTTCCAGACCGGCGAGGCGACCGTACATTGGGCCGATAGCCGCGGCGTGTTCGAGCGCCGGATGTTTGTCTCACGAGCGGATGGCGTCGCCGTCTTGTTGATAACCGGACCGAAGCAGGCCGTCAACTGCCAAATGAAACTCAAACCACGCCAGCCCAGTGAGAAGCTCGGCGCCCGGAAGGTGCAGTCTTCGTCCGAAATGTTCGAGAGCAACATCACCAACCTCAAAATAACCGCCGATAAATCCACCCTGACATACCGGAACAACTTTGCCCAGTCGTACCCCGGAAGCATCCAGTCTCTGGAAGGAATGGCCTACGTTATCGTGGACAATGGTACGACCGCCCCTGAAGGAGATACACTGGTCGTCACCGGGGCGGATCAAGTGCTGGTTCTTATCGATATCCAACCGATCTATAAGCCCGATCAGTCACGCTTCGCAGAAATAAAAAAATCCCTGGCCGGTTTGTCGAGGGATTATAAGAGCCTCCTCCAGCGACATGCGAATATTCATGGCAAACTGTTCAACCGCATGCGCCTGGATATTGGCGGTGGCTCGGACCACAAATTGACTACGGAGGAACTGCTGGCAAAGACGACCAACGAGAATCTCTCGAAGGCCCTTATAGAAAAAGAATTCGACGCGGCTCGCTACAACATCATTTCCTGCACAGGTGAGCTTCCTCCGACCCTGCAGGGCGTCTGGGCCGGGACCTATGTCCCCGACTGGGCCAGTGACTTCACCCACAACGGAAACGTGCCCTCGGCCATCGCCTCCATGCTGATGGGCAACATGCCCGAACTCATGTTGGCGTACACCTCCTACATCGAGTCGATCGTCCCAGGCCTGGAGCTCAATGCCAAACGCATTTTTGGGGCCAGAGGGGTCGTTCTGCCTTCGCGATCCACGACCAACGGCTATAATAACGCCTTTGCCCCGAGTTTCGCCGGTGCTTTCTGGGTAGGCGGCGCCGCTTGGGCCGCTCACTTTTTCTATGATTATTATCTTTATACGGGCGACCGGGAATATTTGGCTCAGCATGCCCTGCCGTTCATGGAAAAAGCGGCTGTTTTCTTTGAAGACTATTTGTACGAAGGGCCGGATGGGAAGTACATATTCTCTCCGACGCAATCGCCGGAAAACACGCCTGGCAACACCGACTCTCAGGGCACGTTTAATTGCACGATGGATGTGGCCGCGGCCAAGGAACTGCTGCGAAACACGATTGCGGCGTCAATGGAGTTGAAGGTTAATCAAGAGAAAATACCTGTCTGGCAGGCAATGCTCAAAAAGATGCCTGAGTATATGATCAGCACGGAAGGTGTTGCTAAAGAATGGCTTACGGACAAACTGGAAGATAACCTCGACCATCGTCATTCCTCTCAACTATATCCGCTTTATGATGGAATGCCGGAAGAAATAGCTGAGAATGCGCAGCTTCAGGCCGCTTTCAGGCGGATTATTGAGATTAAACTCGAAAAACACTGGAAAAGATCGGGATTTATGTCGTTTGGCGTGGTTCAACTGGGTCAGGCGGCGGCGAGCCTGAGAGAAGGTGAGATGGCCTACGAATGCCTGGTGCATCTGGTTAACCGGTTCTGGCTGAATAACCTGGCGTCCATGCACAATCATAAGTCGTTGCTAAATATGGACATAAGTGGAGGTATGCCGGCGGTGCTCATCAAGATGCTGGCGGCGTCCGAGCCTGGCAAGGTGCAACTATTGCCCGCTCTGCCGGCAGCGTGGCCCACAGGGACGATCGAAGGGGTGCTTTGCCGTGGACAGATTGAGATAAAATGCCTTTATTGGGACAAAAACCGCATTTTGGTCACCCTCGTATCAGGCAAGGAACAGTCGATTGTACTGGAATCACCCTGGGAAATAAGCGACATTTCCGTGACCAAGGGCAAGGCCTCGATCCAAGAAACCGACCAGAAAAACACCCGCAGGGTCTTGCTGCCCGCCCAGCAGGAGGTCACAATAGAAATAAATAGACCGCTGTAAGTGCTTATTTTTCGTGATTGGGAATTGATGTAAGTGCTTATTTTTGGTGGCTGGGAATTGTTGTAACTCCTTATTTTCCGTTGTCGAAAATTGATGTACTGGATGCCCGATCAAGTCGGGCATGACAGTTACAGTGCTTGTTTTCCGTTCGGCGGAAATGAACATAACTCCTTATTTTGCGTTAGAAGAAATGCGCATAAGTGCTTATTTTACGTTGCTGGAATTGATGTAAGTGCTTATTTTTGCGTAACGATTATAACGATTAGGCAAGATAGGTAAGAAAAAAGTGTGAAATTCGGCGAAATTTGGATGAATTCTGATGAAAAGTG
>CAZICK010000002.1:0-87353 GCA_964537505.1 uncultured Pirellulales bacterium | reverse complement strand
GGACGCCTACAAGATACTCCGCACGAGTCAATCTGTCAAGGGTGTCGTAAGTGTAGATATTGGCCGGGGGGCTTCGGTTGTTACGATGGCGGATTTCCGAATAGTCTCGCTACCGGTGGTTATGTACACATTTAACATTTTGCCAAGGTCGCTTTTTGTCTTATTCTATTTGGAGGATAGTGTATCTTTTTATTTTTTATAAAGGTAAAATAATTTTGATACCAATCCGATAATCATTAAAGTAGTACTAAGTAAAGTATGAAGTATTGCATGATTTGAATTACTATCTAATCCAAAGATAAACAAATATAATAGACCTATAATTATTAAAGCATTGCTAGCATATTTAAGTTTAAAAATCATTATTTATATTCCTTCGAGCAACAACAGTCACAACTCTCCCTGAACCACCTAGTAATCCAGCCTATTCCTGCACTCCATGTTTCCCAACCTGCACAACGGTAACCTGCTCTATTAGCTAAATCATCAGCTAAGATATCATCTAGTAGCTCATCAGTATCAATATCTTCACCTGGTTTCTTTTAAATTGCCCCTTCAATTAAATCTCTCATTCCCTTGGTAAATCCGCCAATTCTTGCTATAAGCTGTTGTACTGGTTGAGCGTGAATTGGACAAACGCGTTTAATTGTTTACATCTAATTTTATCTGTTTTGCCTTTGGCAAATCAAGGTTTTTTTAGGCATGGGAAAGCTTGGAATTGTCTTTTGTGATTGAGATAATGGGATGGTGGAGACAAAGCCACCACCCCCACGACAATTCGTCGCCTTCAACTGGTTATCCCTGGTAGGTTGTACCTGGACAGAGCCTACTTCCGTTTGGCCAGTCGATAGTATTCTTGTCGATGGTTCAATTATTGTCAAGTTTCTTTTTCTTATGAAGCTTACCACTACGTGGTTCTGGAAATTGTTGGTTGGATGTTGGTCCACGGGTTTCGGCCTGTCGGCCTGCACCCGCGGCTATGCGTATTCGACCGCTACGCGGTCGGAAGAGAAAATTGCGGGCACGGCCCGCACTACCTAGCTTCGCGATAATGGAGAAGATGGCGGGCACGGCCCGGGCTACCCGGCTGGAGAAGAGAGATTGCCGCGTCGGCCTTCGGCCTCCTCGTAATGACAGTGGTGGGCGGGGCAGTGGAAGATGGATTGGCTATCGCGGCTCTGGGTATCGTGTTTTTTTCCTGTTTGAGGGATTGCTAAGGTGACGGAAACGGGGTGGTTGCAAAATTGCTTTGGTCATGGTATTTTATGCGAATGGCTAAGACATCAGGGAAAAATAAGGCTGGAACAGGGCTGGAAGGGCAGTTTAACTTTGTCGAAGGTTCGTATCTGGAATCGACAAGCCGGCCGTGGTATGCGCTGCTTTTTCTGCTGCCGCTGGTAGGGTTGTATGAGGCTGGGACACAACTGGTCAGTGCCGAACAAATTGCGGAGGCGCCCCGTATAATGGCGTTTACCTGGCTGATGGGGCTGGCTGAGTGGATCGGTATGGACCGTTCCATGGCGTGGGCGTTTCCTGGACTGGTGGTGGTGATAATACTTTTGTGCTGGCATCTGAGCAGTCAGAATCCGTGGCGTGTACGTCCGGGCTGGATTGGTTGGATGGGTTTGGAATCCCTGGTGCTGACGGTACCGCTGTTCGCCCTTGGGGCGGTGATGAACAGTGCTAAGAGTTGCGTGGTGGTCGCGGTGGTCAATGACGGCGGCGTGGCGGCAGGTTACATGGCAAAGATTGTGACCAGCATAGGGGCGGGTATTTATGAGGAGCTTGTGTTCAGGCTGATTTTGGTCGGGCTTATTCTTATGGTGCTGGAAGATGTGCTGAAAGTGCGAAGCCTGATCGCAGTGGCAATCGCGGTGTTTGTATCCGCGGTATTGTTCGCGGTGCATCACTACGTCGGTCTTCAGGGCGGCAAGATTGTTCGTTTGGAAGAGGTTAAGGTAGGCAGCTTTGTCTTTCGGATGGTGGCGGGGATATATTTTGCCGTGATATTCCGTTATCGTGGGTACGGCATTACCGCAGGTGCGCACATCGCTTACGACATTATCTATTTTACAGGCAGTTGACCTGTGGGAACCTCTAATGTCAGGACGGGCCGGGTTACAAATCAGTAACTTCGATTTCGTCAGGCAGGTTTGTCGGTGGTTTGGCGGTTTCGACGTATTCAATGTGTCCGCTGCCCTGAGCGTCTTGTGGTAAGTTTACCGATCCCATATACCAGGCGGCCAAGTCGCTGTTACTAAAGTATATTCCATCACTGCCTTTAAGTGTCAGCGAGTTAATAGAATAGTCACCAACGAAATCATTCATTGTACGGTTTAGAGCTTCCAACTCGTTATCGCAGCCGATCCATAGGGCGGATTCGCTTATCGCTCCAGCCGTGATCGAACCGACATTGCCGGAAATTCGCCAGAACGCCTGATCGAGGACACCAGATATTTTCGCGTCGGCCAGCGCTATGCCTCCCGGTCCGGTTATGAACAGATTGGCCTGGAAATTGCCGGCGATCTGGTTTTTCGTATCTCCTTTGATAGTCAACTTGCCCAGCCACGGTGTGTCTATATAATCCTGCAAATCATTGCCTTCGAGCCATTCTGTGGCGGTTATGGATTTGATCGGAAAGGAAGCGGAATCGATACTGAGGTCTGTCACCTTTGCGAGGCTTATCGATACCGTTTCGCTGGGATCGGTTGACGATGCCCCGATTGATATCAGATGTCCGTCCGGCACGTCCGCTAAGACATCGCCCAGCACCAGTCGTTTGAGGCTGCCGACAACGTTAATGTCACCCCGCAAATTTGTTGTTTTGCCGGTAATACTTGCAATTGAGCCATTCACCAGAATATCGCCCAGGGTTGTCACGGCTTCTTTACCTTTGGTTTTAACAGATAATTTGCTTGTCTGCTGGGTATTGTTGAGGGTTAACGTAGTAAAGTCACCATTTCCTTCAATTTCGCCGTAACCCGGGCTGCTGAGAGTGAAGGTGACCGGGACATCGTTATCATCTAAAACAGTTAATTTAACTTTCTGCCTGGCATCGAAATCGCCGAACTTCCAGACCAATTCATACTCGTTGCCGACCACGACATTGCTGTTATAGGTTTCGTCACTTTCTTCAATGAGATTGTTGACATCAATTTCGGTCAACAGATAATAATTTCCGGCGGGGACATCAGGCGGAATTGTCACTTTGGTTTTGAAAGTTTTGGCCCTGCCGGGCGCGAGCTTGACCGTTTGATTACTCAAGAGACCTATTATTATATCGTCATCGCCAGGGAACTGATCGGTTGAAAGGTATGTATAGATGTCAATTTTGTCGCTGGTGGCGACATTGCCGATATTTGTAATCATGATCGGCACATTACCTTTATCACTGGGCACAATGGGATTCGGCAAGGTAATGTCGCCGAATTGGCCGATCAGGTCGGGACCGTCAGGGACAGCCATTTCCCAGGCTCCCATATCGACTCCGCCTCCGAATGTCCGATCATTACCCTCTATGTCGGTATCAAAACCCGCGATGGCGTTGCTGTCACCGGCATTTCGACATGGAGACTGGGCACTTAAAGTGTAATCGTCAATCCAGAAGTCGTCGTCAGTGATAGCGGGCGTGCCATTGGGATCCCAATAGCCGGCATCGGCAAATGCCGGGTCGTCATCAATATTGCCCAGGCCAAATTCTTCGAGTGGAACAGAAGCAAGACCGAAATATATCAATCCACCCCTTACATCGGTATATGACAGAACAAGCATGGCTTGTTCAGATGTGGCGATTTCCGGTCCTGCCGCTTCGGGCAATTGCTCCTGAGTATCTCCTCTTACGATATTGTCCCAAAAAATGCAATTGGTTATCGTGGTATCGCCTGCGAAAGACCAAATACCACCACCGTAATAATAAGCACTGTTTGCGGTAAAGGTGCAGTTCGTCAGTGTAATACTGCTGTCGTTACAATAAATTCCTCCTCCATAATTTTCGGATCGGTTATTAGTGATAACGCAATTGGTCATCATCATATTGCTGCCATTGGTGCAGGATATGGCCCCGCCCCAATTGTCTGAGGTATTACCATAAATTCTGCATCCGGTTAACATGGGACTGCTATCTTCGTCACAGGCGATTCCACCACCGCTCACAGAGGCGTCCGTGCCGCCGGCCCAGTTGCCCCTGATAATGCAGTTTGTAATTGTGGGACTGCTGGATACGCACTTGAGCGCACCACCTGAACCGGCATAGCCGTTGCTGATGGTAAGTCCGTCAACAATGGAGTTTGGATCTTCGCTGTTGTGGAAATAAAAGCCGCGATGTGGTTCAGATTGGGTACCATTTGAATCAATGACGGTATTCGCTACCACATTGAGATCGCCGGGATCAGTACCGCGGACGGTGATGGCCAGTCCATAAAAGTCAAGATCGCGATTGCCCGGTCCGGTGTATATACCTTGCATAAGAATAACTACATCGTGATCGTCAGCAAGATCGATCGCTGCCTGAATTGTTGCTTTAGGATACGATAATGTACCCTCCCAACTATCGTCTCCATTTGCGGCGTCAACATAGTAGTCGGCGGCCGTGGTCGATCCATGACAAAAAAGCAATATGAGCAAGATTGCCACTATAGTTTTTTTTATGTTATTTTCCATTTGATCTGTACCCATACCAAATGAAAATACCATGTAGTAAAAGTTACATTTACGTAAATCACAAGATGCTACGATTGGCCCTGCCAGGTACAATGACACCCGTTAGGTGTGGTTTGCCAGATGGAGGAACATGTTGCTTTTCGGGGAGGGGGGGGTGATTATGGCTTGATTCTAAATGTACGGGCAGACCAACAAATCTCCATGATGTCCGCAAACTCGCCTTTATTCTCTTCCATAAATAATAAGGTGACATTATGACATTTATTATCGGGCTCTGCAAGGATTTTTCTTTAGTTTTTTTGTTGGTATCTATTAACCAAGGATGTGAAGTGACCGATTCGGCGAACATATCGCTGACGTCAAAAGGATTATTTCAGGCAGGCGATGTCGTATTGAATAAATGTCTATACGATTAAGTCATAGGAGTTTTGTTTCTCCGGGGACCGCTACCGGCTGCACCGGAAGATCGCCCATTTCATATTTGGGCGGCGACAAGTCCAGCTTTGATGTGTTCATTACCCAGTTCCAACTTAGTTCTCGTCCGGTATAGGCACTCATGCGACCCATGATAGCGGTCATGGTACTTTCGGCGATCTGTTGGCCTTCGTTAATTGGTTCGCCACGACGAATACTTTCGATAAGGTCCGTGTGTTCCTGGATAAAAGGGTTGGAGTCGGGACCTTCATATTTGTAGGGATTGGCGCCCTTGATAGTACCGTCGCCATAAGCGTCGCCCTTTGTGCCGACTATTCTTTCTGATATTCGATTGGTACAACCATCCATTTGTCGGCACATGCTTATAATTCGTACACCCTCGGGATATTCATACTCGACCGCAAAGTGATCGAATATATTACCGATCTTTCGTAGTTGACGGCCCCCCATTCCTATGGCCTTGACTGGATGCGCTCCGATCGCCCAGTTCATGACATCGAGGTTGTGAACGTGCTGCTCGACAATATGGTCGCCTGAAAGCCAGGTAAACCAGGGCCAACTGCGTAGTTGCCATTCCATACCCGAGAGTCCCTCCGGCTGGTAATACTTCCAGTAGTCCATCATTATTCCGTCGTTCCAATAGCACTGTCCGCTGACAATCTTGCCAATTTCGCCGTTGTGAATGCGCTTCATAATCTCCAGGTATGGCAGGTCATGCCGCCGCTGTGTGCCGGCCACTATCGCAAGTTTTTTTTCCGTCGCTATTTTCGATGAAGCGATAACCGAGCGTACGCCCAGGGGGTCCACCGCTACGGGTTTTTCCATGAACACGTGCTTGTCCGCTTCGACGGCAGCCTTGAGGTGCATAGGTCGAAAGTGGGGTGGGGTAGCCAGGATAACTATATCGACGTCAGCGGCGATGACTTTTTCGTAGGCATCGAAGCCGACAAAACAGGTATCGTCGGTGACTTTGCAATTATTCGGCATCTTTTCAGCGAGCGTTTTGCGTGACTCATCCATGCGATCCTTGAAGAGGTCTGCGATGGCAGTGATATCGACGTTTTCTGAGGATTCCACACAATTCAACGCAGCTTCTGTGCCGCGTCCGCCACAGCCGATCAGGCCAACCCGCAGTTTGTCACTGCCGGCGGCGTAAACGTGCCTGCTACCCGCGGTAAGGGCCGCCAGCGATACTGCCGCCGTAGCCGATGTTTTGATAAAGTCCCTTCGTGAGAGTTTTTTTGTTTTTTTGCCGCTCCTTTTCATGATCGAATTGCTCCTTAAAAACACATTGTCTCATTTAGAAGAAACTAAGTTGCATTCATTATTGAGGCTCCCTTGAATATAACTTAGAAATCGTCACAGACACGATACGCTTTTATCACGGCCTGTTCACCTTCTTTGCCACCTTTGCTGTTGCCGTGCTCCATTCCGACTACGCCTTTGAATCCTTTGTCATAAATGTGTTTGAAGACGTTCTGGTAGTTGATCTCTCCGGTTGTCGGTTCGTTTCGGCCGGGATTATCGCCCACCTGGAAGTAGGCGATTTCGCTCCAGGCCATGTCGATATTTGGAATCAGATTACCCTCGGTGACCTGTTGATGATAAAGGTCGTCGAGTATTTTGCATGAGGGGCTGCCTACCGCTTTGCATATCTGATACGCCTGGGGGATTTTGCTGAGGAACAGCCCGGGATGATCGGTCCACGGGTTTAGAGATTCGAGCACCATTATCAGTCCCGATGGCTCGCACACCTCGGCGCACCATTTGAGTTTTTCGATGGCGTTGGCTGTCTGATAGTCCCATTCCATGTTTTTGGCGTAGGCGCCGGGCACGACCGTGCACCATTTAGCGTTGACGCGATTGGCCACTTCGACAGCCTGTTTCATCGTTTCGACGAGCATATCGCGCACCGATTTGTCGTCGGAGACGAAAGTCGGCCTGTCGAAGTTGAACCCCGCCACGAAGACTCCCATTGTCATACCGAGCCGGCTCATTTGGCTGGCGATTTTTTCCTGCATATCTTTGGGCCGGCTCATCATGCCATTATCTTCCATGGCTGTAAACCCCTGGTCGGCCATGAACTTTAGCTGGTCGATCGGATCATCGCCCCCGTGATGGCGAAACATTCCGAAATGGGGCGCGTACTTGAGTTTGAATTTTTGGTTATCCGATGATGTGGAAGTGCGGCTTTGCCCTTTCGCTGTCGCTGATGCCAATGCCGCCGTTCCTGCCGCCAGACTGGTTGTCAGAAAGTTTCTTCGATCCATAACAGTACCTCCCAAAAAAATTGTTGTTCGCACAAGTAAGGTCCGAGTCATCGTTTCTGATTTTGACTAGTACCGGTATTGTATCGCAATCGAGATGTTTTGTTAAGAGATATTCCGGCACTTTTGTAACTACAGTAGCATCAAGACATTACAATGATTATGATTTTCCCGGTCGGCGTATTGTGCCGTCGGTCAAACGAAAAAGGTGTGGCGGCAGGGATTTGGTGACAAAAACCTTGCGTTTCGTATCATTATACTACCGGGCTGGGGCAGTTACGGTTATTTGCAATGTTTTCTATGTCTGAATCGACCTGGTTGATGGGGCGTTTCTTTGTCGATTGGCTGGGGATGGTCAGGCTCTCGCCATACACAGATGTTGGAAACTATCTCTTCGTCCATCGCGATATTACTGCCTTCGCATTCAATTACGTAGGCGGGATATCTTTGATGTAACGTGACAACTGTTCCCGGTCTTATGCAGATACTGTCCAGTTTATGAAGCTGCTGGTCGCTTTTACAATTAACATAGGCAACTCTCGCAGACTGACCTACTTCTAATTCGACCAACGGTACAACAGAGCTTTGCGCAGTCCGGGTGGAACGTTCGCAGCACCGGCCCGGCGGTATAGGCATTCCGTGAGGACATGTCCTGGGATGGCCCAGTAAAATACAGATACTATCGACCAACTCGTGGGTAACCGTATGTTCGAATTCGCAGGCGCCCGATTCAAAGTCGCTGCCGAGGACATCATAAAGTAACCTTTCCGCCAGTCTGTGGGCGCAGATAATGCGTGATGCATAGTCCCGGCCTTTTTTTGTAAGGGCGATTTTGTCGTTTTCGCTTAATTCGGCTAAATCTTCAGAGACAATTTCATCGATTATGCTGGCGTCGTATTTTTTATCCATAGCGTCCTTTATCACGTTTATGGAATCTTTTCCGCCCTCTTTCATGTACCACAATTGCTCAAGATGTTCGTCTCTTTCTCTCGTTTTGTTCATAGGACGTGTACCTCCCAAGTGCGATTTCGCTTACGCGGCTCTGTGTGTCGCACTTTTCCTTATGTGTTGCTTATGCGCAAAGTCAACTTCCAATAGTAAATACCAAAATCCAGTGCAGGATGCCAGCTAAAATAAAAGAAGATATATTTATAGCCAAAGCCATAGCTAAACCGGTTTTTGCTCCCATTACCTTGCACATTGCCACTACATTGGCAAAGCAAGGCACAAACATTGTGGTAAGAACAACGGTTACAATGCACTGTGTATAGCTAAGCGCGCCGGCATCCACCATGTTTAACGCCACGCCCGCTGCTGCTTCATGTCTGGCAATTGCAAGAATAAGCACATCCAGAATATCACGAGGCAAGCCAAGCCAAGAGACCACAACCGGTTCCATTAACGTTTTTGCAAAATCAAGGACACCCGTTTTGTCAAGCAGGAACAAGGCGGCCGCGGCAATCATAAAAATAGGAATGGCTTCCTTCAAAAACCAATATAATCGATAATACGTTTTGACGCATATAGCTTTTAGATTGGGCACACGCACAGCGGGCAGTTCCTGTATAAAATCACTTCTCTGGTCGTCTTTGATAAACCTGTTAAGGATTAACCCCGCACATATTTCGACAAGGACCAGAGTTCCATAGCCAATCATAAAAGCCTTAATGCCGATCCTGCCGAATATGCCCATATCAACGCCCATTTGGGCAGAGCAAGGTATGGCAAAGGCAATAAGATAAACGGCTATAAATTTTTCTTTTTTGGATTGCAATCCTCTGGTGGTAAGCGTTGCCATAGTCTTACATCCCATGCCCAGGATCAATGGCATCATGGCTTTCCCGGTTAGACCTATCTTTTCAAAAACTCTTTTAACCAAAACACAAAGGTTTGGGATATAACCGATGTCTTCGAGAAAACCGAATATGATAAAGAATACTGACAGTATGGGAAGCACTGTAATGATGGCGTTAAAGAGGCCCATAGTCAAAATCCCATAATGCCCTACCAGGAATTCGGTCCAGAAGCCTTTTCCCGGCAAAGTGCTCGTTATAAAATCTATGGTAGGATCAAGTAAGGCGGCGCTTAGGACTTCGTCCAAAAACCCGGCGACATGTGTCACAAGTAAAAATGTGATCACCAGGAAAAACCCTAATATTGGAAGCCCAAATACCGGATGGCGGCTCAACCGGCCGAAAATTCTGGAAAACTCACCCGGTGCTATCTTCTGTTTTCTGGTTGCTTTTTCGGCGATATCTTCCACCCAGGCGCTACGCTTGTTGTTTAGAACATGTCCGATGTTTCCCTGGAATTGCCGCCTGAGGTTATTTACCTTTTTCCTTAACAGGGCACCTTTTTCCTGACCGTATTCTTTTGTTAAGCAATCCATCATAAACGGGTCATTGAGCAACAACAGAACCGCTGTCTTTCGCTTGAAAGGCACGTCCTCCGGCAGATCAGAGACGATAGCCGATATACCATCATTTATGATTGAGCCGTACTGCAAAAGTTTTTTGCTGCTCCGTGCGTTTTTTATGGTGTTTTTGAGATTGCCTGTGCCCAATCCGTTTATAACTATCGACTCGATAACAGGGACATCTAAAAGGCGTGACAATCCACTGGAATCAATCCATATTCCCCTTCTGGCGGTTTCATCTATGGCATTGAGGGATATAACCATTGGTATCTGTAATTCCATCAGATCGGCGGTAAGGATCAGCGATTGTTTCAACCGGTTGGCATCGATGCACTGTAATATTATATCCGGCTTTTCCGAGAATATCATATCCCGGACTATGATCTCTTCTTCGGAGTGAATATAGAGACAATGGAGACCGGGCGTATCGATGATTTCATAAAGTTCGCCATTAATCTCACATTTCGCCCTTTTCATCTCTACGGTAGTGAGTGGATAGTTGGCAACCAGGGTATATTGGCCTGTGAGGTTATTGAATATCTGACTTTTGCCGGTATTCGGCAGGCCGACAATAGCGATTTTTTTGACCGCATGGGAAGTGCTCGAATTATCTCTTTTTATTTTTTCCTGGGCGCTCATCGCGTTTTCCTTCCAGGCCGTTGTGTTTAAAATACCATTTGTGTTCGCAGGCCGACAACGACAGCATCTTTGTTAGTTTTGTCACCGCCCGGACCGGCAATATATTGGATGTTGGGACTTATGTGGAACCATGGCGTGACCTGAGCACTGTAATAAACTTCCAAAAGGCTTTCATCGTTTTTGGTATAGCCGTTTCCCTCGTTCGCACCAGCATAATCGCTGAATATTCCCTGAGCGAAAGCCCCGCTAAGCACATCATGATCACGGCCGGCGATCAGTCCCTGATACTGCAACCCGATACTCCAGAAATTTTCAAACTCGTTCAGGTCGCTGTCGGCGTAACCAAACCGACCAAAAACACCCAACCCCTGTGTGTCTTCCGGGTCGCTATTTTCTCTTGTGAGCAACTGGTCGCAGCTTAGATACAAACCAATATCATCATGACAGTTTTTCTGGTTCGAAAATCTCGCTTTGTCCTGTCCATCTATCCACATACCCACGCGATAAGCGCCCGGCATTGCACCTTCAGCACAATTAAACTGGGGCGTTATCCCCATTTCCAGGGCATAGAAAAAGTAGTCTTCATTGTGGAAAGCTGTTCTGAAACCAGTTTCTCTACCATCTGCCTGGGCATCGACTGCTCCGGCCATGATATACCACGAATCGGTTATGGCCAAGTTGAGTACAAAACCAAGGCCTTGTTCAGGAAACGGTATCGTAGGATCGTCAACTAAAGAAGCATTTAGAAACTGGCAGCATTCATCATCAGCGTATTTACTCACGTCAAATATGCCGGTAAAGTCCAGCTTACCAATCGCTATGGTAAGATTTTCACTGAACAATGGCGTTTCGTAAAAACATTCGACAATATCCATTGTACGGTTGCTGACAGAAAGAGCATTTATGCCCCATGTACTGCCTACCGAATGGGTGTCAATGCCTTCTTCGTTAGGCCAGCCGCCCCAGCCGTGTACAGAGAAAAACCCGCCTTCGATACCCACCAGTTTTTCCATATCCATCGACATCTCAAGGTCATATCTGCCGATATGCCTTCCTCGATGATCATTTGTGCTTGTTCCGCCTTTGACATTTGCCTGATAGGCAGTGGTCAAACCAAGACCCACTTCTATACCGGAAAGCGTCAACTGGTCGTTGAGACCCCAAAAACCGTTAGTAGGACTGGCACAATGCCAAAAATCAGCGACTATTTTTGAGTTGTCATGCGATTCATCAGCCGGGCAAATCCCAGCTAGCGCCAACACGAGCATAAAAAGCCATAAAGAGCTATTTTTCATAAAGCCATTCTTTTGCTAAATAGTTTTTTACATCGCGGGCCCAAGAGCCGCGACAATTATGAGAACGATTCTCAATCTCAATATAGAGGATTCTATAGTTTTTTGGAATCACCGTCAACGGATTTTACGAAATTCCTCAAAAATTTGTCATAATTTTCGTAACATCTGTATTTGTAGTATATTGCGGAAATTTTAGCAGCAAATATTTTAATAAATATTTTGTGGCAGAGCGAAATTTTATTGAAATTGAGAATCATATTCAACTATAATTGTATGTTATATGAAAAATGCGAAGAACATTTTCAGGCAATATCTCAAAGAAGCTGGAATGCTCTATAGCCGACAGCGAGAGCAAATTCTGGATGTATTTTTGCAAACCGAACGGCATTCTACAATTGGTGATCTCCACGAGCTTGTAAAAAGGGAAAACCCCAGGATTGGCCTTGCTACTGTGTACCGGACGATGAGAATAATATGCCAGGCCGGTTTGGCAAGAGAGACTGATTTTGGAGACGGTTTCAGGCGATTTGAGCATAAATATCGTCATCAGCACCATGATCATTTGGTATGTCTTGAATGTGGCAGGGTCATTGAGGTGATCAGCCCCGAGATCGAAGGTTTGCAGGAGACGTTGGCCAGGAGGCATGAATTTGTCCCCACCAGTCACAAGATGCAGATATTTGGCGTGTGCAGGGCGTGTGAACGTGACGCCGACATCAAACGTAATAAGGAATAGGGCGGGAAATGTAAAGAGTCGGCACAGAATGGCAGATCGGTCAGTTTGAGTTTTTTTGCTGGTAGTTGGGATCGTGGCGGCGGCGATACCACAAGGGCCATTGGTCGGGACGGACGTTTTGCCAGAGGCCCTGCTTTTTGCGTTGAGCGTTTTTTTGCAGTTGCAAGAAATTCCGGCGGAGTATATGGTCGAAGCGATGGTCGGCGTAGGCGAAGCCCTGAGTGATGAGTTGTTCGTTGAGCATTTTTCCGTCGGGTAGATAGATATACGCCAACAGGCGTCCGTAGTAATCGCGTGGTCTCTGGAAAGGTTCGAGATTAATGGTAACCTGACGATTCAAAGTCGCCCGGCGTGTAAATTCGGCGGCTTCCGGGCCGTAATACATTGCGCCCTGGTCGGGATGCTTCGTTTCCGGGGTGTCCACGCCCCACAACCGAACACGAGTATAGGCCTTGCCGGTTTGCAGATCGGGGATGTCAATGTCGATGGTGTCGCCGTCAACGACCTTGATAACGGTAAATTTCCGGTCGTGATAGCGACTGTGATCGCCAGCGGGCAAAGGGCCGAAGTAACCCAGACGTTGCGCCAGCACCACTATCGACAGGACGACTATGAAGACAAAACCCAACTGGCGACGGCGTCTGGAGGCCAATGGGTGTTTTTTGGGTGATTTTTGGGCCATATCCGTATTGTAGTAGAAATATTGCTTGAAGGAAGTGGCGTTTACCGGTTATACTTATCACATTACCACAGGATTATGGATTCTGTAAGATTTCCAATGGAGTTGCAGAAATGGAAAAGATGTCAATATGGAAGCGATTTGGCGGCTGGCTGCGTCGTTCGCAAACGTCCAAAAGCTGCGGAGAGGTGGTTCATCTGGATGCGGAGGGTCTGCTGGTCGATCCGGCTGAGGACGACCAGATAAGTGAAAATTCGTCGATGTTGCCAGTGCGCAACAACAAAAAAGAACAGCCCCTGGCAATGATGGAAGAGGGGTTTAACCGGTTGGTGGACGTACTCGAATCGATCAATAATAACGTAGTACAGCAACGAAAACATAATGCCGAAATGGTCGATAAACTCTCGGAACTGAGCGATTCTATGCGGACTTTGCCGCAAAGCGTCGAATCGCAGGGTCGTGCAGCCAAGATGATGACCGACGAGATCAAGAGGCAATCCTTGTATAGCCAGCAATTAGCCGAGACGATCAAGTTACTGCCGGAGATGAACCAGGACCAACTCGAAAAACTTGGCGATGTTGCCCGGCATCTGGAAAAATCGACGGAGGCGGAATTGCAAATGGCTGAGTCCTTCAATCAATTTGGACAGGCCACACAGGGGCTGTTGAATAACAGCAAGACTCAAACGCTATCGCTGACGAATATTGGCCGAATGCTGGAGCAAAACGAACAGCAGTTGCGAGAGCTTTCGAAGCGGCAGAGCCGTCGATTTGCCTGGCTGCTGGCCATTGTACTGGCCGTGTCGCTGGCGGCGGCGGGAGCTATAGCAGCAATGCTGATATACTACAAGCCTAAAGCATAGTAGCATATACCCAAGTCAGATATTTAAAGGAGGTTTGCAAGTTACTGAAGTTAAAGTGGTTATGTAAAATCGGCCAGGTTTTTTTTGCAATTGGGCTGCCAGTGTCAAAAGAATTAAGTTTTCCGTTGTTTTTTTTGATTTTTTGTTATATACATGCTTCTTGTTAGCCAAGTTGCTTCGTAGTGCCGATAATAGCAATTTGGAATGTGGTTATTTTTATTACTACTTTAGCGGATCGGTGCCGTCGTTCGGGCCGACCGGCTGAGGATGTCGGTTATGTTTACAGAAGAGAACAAACAGAAGGTTATTCAGGAACATGCGGTGCACGAGAAAGATACCGGTTCGCCGGAAGTGCAAATAGCACTGCTGACGCATCGCGTAAAGGATCTGACGGAGCATCTGAAGATACACAAAAAAGATCATGCTTCGCGTCGTGGTCTTTTGAAAATGGTTGGGAAACGTTCCAGCTTACTAAAGTACCTCATGAGGAGTGATCGCAGCCGATATAATGCGATCATCTCCAAGCTTGGTCTGCGTAAATAGGACCTTCGGGCTACTGCAATTTGGATTTGGCCCGAGATTATACCGCTGGCGCAAAGGAGGCAAGGGGTTTTGTAGTGCTGGTTTCTCCTGATTTTTCAAGGTGGCGAGAGTGGGTACAGGTAGTTTTACGGTATTTGAGCGGAGAGTTGTGTGTTATATGCGGTGGTGATAGTAGTTTTTGTTGTTTTGGTGGTTGAGATGGTGACAATGTTAATTTTTGGCTTAAGATAAGGCAGTTAGGATAAGAAAAATATGTCAATTGTAACAAAAGTTGAAAGAGAAATTGCAGGAAAGATGCTCTCTATTGAGACAGGTAAACTTGCTAAGCAGGCATCGGGAGCGGTAGTAGTTCGATACGCAGATACAGTGGTATTGGCAACCGTAGTAGCTGCGGATCCGAAACCGGGAACAGATTTTTTCCCGTTAGAGGTGGACTATCGTGAAAAGACGTCGGCGGCGGGGAAGTTTCCAGGCGGATTTATTAAACGTGAAGGACGTCCCAGTGAAAAAGAGATTCTGACGATGCGGATGATCGATCGTCCGTTGCGTCCATTGTTTCCGAAAGGTTTTGTTGACGAGGTTCAGATTCAAACGATAGTATTGTCGGCCGACCAGCAGAATGATCCGGATATTCTGGCCATGATCGGAGCCTCGGCAGCTTTGAGCATCTCCGAGATACCGTTTGATGGGCCGATCGGAGCGGTTCGCATCGGACGGGTTGACGATCAGTTTGTAATCAACCCGACCCATGCCGATTTGGAACGGACTACTTTAAATATGACTTTA
Organism: uncultured Pirellulales bacterium; assembly: GCA_964537505.1. GTDB lineage: Bacteria > Planctomycetota > Phycisphaerae > Sedimentisphaerales > SM23-30 > DAINBT01. The sequence continues at coordinate 72,035 of CAZICK010000002.1, read as the reverse complement.
GCCGGCCACACCAAGGCGGTAAACATGATAGAAGTTGCCGCCAATGAGTTGCCGGAAGATGTTATAGTTGAGGCGATTGAGTTTGGGCATAAGGTCATTGTTGAAGTATGCGAGGTGATTTCTGAATTGACTGAGAAGTGTGGAAAAGAAAAGAAGGAATTTGTTTCGCCAGACACCAGCGAACTGATGACCCTGCTGGAAGAAAAATGCGATAAGGCTTTCCGACAGGCATGGTCTATGCCGAGCGAGAAGCTGGAGCGTAAAGCAAAGATCAATGCCATGTTCACAGAATTTACCGAGGAAATGTGCCCGGAGGTCGGCGAAGAAAAATATCCGCCGGAGCTGGTACGGATGGCCATCGAAGATTTTAAGGAAAAGGTCATCCGTGAGGAGATTCTGTCGGGCAACCGTGTCAACGGTCGCGGCTATAAGGAGATTCGTTCGTTGAGCGGAGAGGTCGGTTTGCTGCCTCGTACGCATGGCTCGGCGGTTTTTACACGTGGAGAGACACAGGCCATGGTAACGGTTACGCTGGGTACGACTATAAATTCACAGAAAGTCGATGGCATTATGCCTGAATATAACAAGAAGTTTATGCTGCACTACAATTTTCCGCCGTTTTGTGTTGGCGAGGTTCGCCGAATCGCGGGACCAGGTCGCCGAGAGATCGGACATGGCGCCCTGGCCGAAAGAAGCCTGGCTGGTACAATTCCCTCTCAGGAGGAGTTTCCCTATACCATAAAAATAGTCAGCGATATCCTGGAATCGAACGGTTCCAGTTCCATGGCCTCAGTTTGTGCCGGGACTTTGGCCCTGATGGATGCCGGCGTACCGCTGACCAGACCGGTTGCGGGTATTTCTATCGGGATGGTTTCCGCCGGTGACCGTTATGAACTGCTGACCGATATTCTCGGTGAAGAAGATCATTACGGCGACATGGACTTTAAGATTGCCGGATCGCAAAAGGGAATTACCGGAATTCAGTTGGATCTCAAAGCTCGTGGGATATCGTTTGAACTCATTCGACAGACTTTCGAGCGTGCCAAAGAGGCTCGCGTTGAAATATTGAAAATGCTTTTAGGGGTAATCGACAAGCCGCGGGAAGAGATTTCGCCTTATGCGCCAAAACTAATCAGCATGAATATTCTGCCAGAATTGATCGGTAAGGTGATCGGACCGGGCGGCCGGGAAATCAAACGGATTCAAGAGGAAACCGGTGCAAACATTGAGATTGAGGACGATGGTACTGTCTTTATATCCTCCTTTAATGAAGACGGCCATCTCAGGGCCAAGCAGATTATCGAGTTGATGACCAAGCCGGTGGAGGTCGGTGCGCACTTTGACGGCGAGATCGTTTCGATAAAAGATTTTGGCGTGTTTGTCGAGATTGCTCCGGGCGTGGAAGGTTTGTGTCATATCAGTGAGTTGGCCGATCGATTTATTAAGTCCGCCGATGATATCTGCAAGCTTGGCGAGAAGATGTCCTTTAAGGTTATAGCTGTTGATGATCAGGGTCGGATCAAATTGTCGCGTAAAGCGGCCCTGAGAGACGAAAAGAACAAATAAAAGGCACATTAGAAAAAGTCGGTGGCGAGGGCAAGATTTACGGTCTGGCAGTACTGTTTATGGCATGTTTAATTTGATAGTGTCATTTATTGTGGGGGTGATGTTAACCGCTTTGACGGCACGGCAGTTGGCCCGGCGGCAGAAAGAAAAACAACGCCGGCTGCTGCGTCGTACGCGACAGGCGGAGAAGCTGGCGGAACTGGGGACCCTGGCCGGTCATCTGGCCCACGAAATCCGTAATCCACTTTCGATAATCAAAATAAACCTGCAGTTATTGTCGGAAGATATCGCCGGTTTGGCTAAAAAAACCGACAACGACATTTCGGCTGATAAGATCGACTCATCCCTGCAGCGGTATCAGCGCCAGTTGCGCAAGATCGAAGCGGTCACCAGAGAAACGGACCGACTGACGAATACGCTGAATAATTTTCTCCGTTACGCCGGCCGGATGGAGATGCATCCGGGCCGATACGATGTTAATGAGATACTGGACGATCTGATAGATTTTTACGAGCCGCAGGCCCTGAGCAAACAAGTGCAGGTCCGTCGCAGTTTCAGTGAAGTGCCCGCCGTGTGCCGGGTCGATAAAGACCTGTTCAAGCAGGCGTTTTTGAATCTCTTTATCAATGCTGTTCAGGTAATGGGACAGGGTGGAGAGCTAATGATTCGCAGTAACCTCAAGTCGCAGTTGGTCCTGATAGAAGTGATCGACACCGGTCCCGGCATACCGCCCGAAGAGCAGGAAAAGGTATTCGATCCGTATTATACTACCCGTAGCGGCGGCACAGGGCTGGGTCTGCCGACCTGTCGGCGGATTATCGAAGAACACCACGGTCACATAGAGTTGCACAGCGAACCGGGCAAAGGCACGTGTTTTACCATTGAGCTGCCGCTGGCGGATAAAAACTGAGTTTCCCTGGGGCCGCTACGAAAGCAGATTTTCTTAAGTGGTCAAACTGACCGATGTTAAGTTAACTAATGCCTGACCTAAATTTTGCAAAAGTCCGGTTAACAAGATTACCATGAGCAACCTCTCAGACAGACAGCGAGTTGTTTTGATCGCGGTTTTTCTCGCCGTTATAACTATCGCGGTTTATGGGCAGGTGTATCGTCACGATTTCATTGACTTTGACGATGATCTTTACCTCACCGACAACCAGCACGTGCAGAAAGGTCTGAGCTGGACGGGCGTAAAATGGGCTTTCACCACCAATGAGGCTTACAATTACCATCCGCTAACCTGGATATCTCATGCGTTCGATTGTCAGATTTACGGTCTTGATCCCGCCGGCCATCACCTCACCAATGTATTTTTGCATATTGCAAATACGGTGCTTTTGTTTGTAGTATTCAGCGGAATGACCGGCAGATTATGGTCCAGCGCCTTTGTCGCGGGTTTATTTGCTCTGCATCCCGTTCATGTCGAGTCGGTTGCCTGGGCTGCTGAGCGTAAGGATGTGCTGAGCACATTTTTCTGGATGCTGACTATGTGGTTTTACCTTCGTTATACGCATCGGCCGTGCATCGGCAGGTATCTGCCGGTTTTCTTTGCCCTTGCTTTAGGACTGCTGGCCAAACAAATGCTGGTTACCCTTCCCCTGGTGCTGCTCTTGCTGGACTATTGGCCGCTGGAGCGATTTGCGGTCGGTCGCCAGGAACGTCGCCAACGAAACAGAAAGGCGAAAACGACTCTAGCATCAAATTCTTTTGCCGGATGTTTTCTGGAAAAGCTGCCGCTTTTGTTTTTGTCCGCTTTGGCCAGCGTGGTAGTTTATCTTGTCCAGGCCAAGGCTACGGTGGTAAAGAGCACATTTGAGATACCCATGGCGTATCGTCTGGCAAATGCCCTGGTCGCCTATGCGAAATACATTGTCAAGATGTTTTGTCCTGTTCGCCTGGGGGTCCTTTATCCACATCCCGAAGCCAGCTTACCTCTATGGCAGATATTGGCTTCTATTGCGATGCTGTTGTGTTTGTCGGTTCTGGCGATTCGCTACTGTCGCAGTCACCGCTATCTGATCGTAGGATGGCTTTGGTATCTGGGAACTCTCGTTCCGGTAATCGGACTGGTTCAGGTCGGACTCCAGTCAATGGCCGACCGATATACATATATCCCGTTTATCGGTTTGTTTATCATCGTTGCCTGGCTCGGCGGTGATCTGCTTGGCCGGTACAGGTTTGGGAATTTTGTGTTGGCGGCAGGGTCCGTCATGGTGCTTTCGGTTTTAACGGTTCTCACCTGGCTGCAGTTGGGGCACTGGACCGACAGCATCACTTTATATGAGCATACGGTCGCTGTTACCGACAATAACGATATCATGCACAGCAATCTCGGCCAGTTGTACTTACAACAGGAAAAACCAGACCAAGCCGTCAAACACTGGACCGAGGCATTGCAAATCAGACCAGACCAGGTCACCATTCGCAAGAACCTGGCCGTCATACTTGCCCGCCAAGGTAAGATCGATCAGGCCATTGCTCATTTCCGTGAGGTGCTCAAATACAGGCCGAACGACAGTGATGTCAGCCGAGAAATTAACCGTCTGTTAGCTCAGCATAAAAAAACGACCGCAGCCCAATTATATAGTAAGGCCAACGCTCTTGCCGGGGAAAACAAATTCGAAGAAGCGATCGACTGCTATAATAAAGTAATTCAGCTACAACCGGATCATGCCCTGGCTTACAATAATCTGGGAAATGTCTTGTTCCTGCAGGGTAAGCACGGGCCGGCCCTTGACAACTATTCCAAAGCTCTCAAGTTGAAACCGGATTATGCCCCTATTTACAATAATATTGGCTCTGTTTTGTCTTCCCAGAGCAAATACGAGGCGGCCCTGGCCAACTTTTCCAAGGCCCTTGAGCTTGATCCTGGTTTTGCCAGAGCCTATTACAACATGGCCGTTGTTTTCACCAGGCAGGGCAAAAAGGACCTCGCCATCACCGCTTATCGCCAAACCCTTCAGATCGACCCAGACTATCCGCAAGCCCGGGGCGAACTCGACGCCCTGCTCGAAAAAACCAAAGACTAAAGAGAACCCCTAAAACGTGGTGAGCGATTCTTAAATCAGCCTATCGCCGACAGGACAGCGTATTGAAGCCGTGAAAAATATCTTTTACGGCAGAACCAAAATATGACGCCAGTGTCAAATATGGGGAAATTTTACTGGTTGATTCTGCCAAATCTGATTAGAATGCAGATATGAGTGATAAGAAACCGGTATTGGTGATTGAAGACGAAGCGGCCCATGCCGAGATATTGGCCGAGGCCCTGGGGCTGGAAGGCTACAATGTTACCACCGCCGCTGACGGTGAGGAGGGACTTGCCAAGTTCCGGGCAGGTGATCCACACGTGGTGGTGACCGATCTGAAACTCGGCGGTTCGACGGACGGGCTGGACGTACTCAACGAGATTGTCAAAAGCTCGCGGTCATGCGAAGTCGTGCTGATCACCGCACACAGTTCGATAGACACCTGCAAGCAGGCCCTGCGAGATGGGGCATACGACTATATTGAAAAACCCATCGATCTGGAGATGCTCCGGGCGGTAGTCAGGCGAGCCTTGGAAAAGGTAGATCTCGTACGCGATAATCGACGCCTTCAATCGCGACTGGAAGAGAAGTTCGACTTTAGCGGAGTGGTCGGCGACTCGCCGGTAATGCTGCGTATCCTCGATAAGCTGCAACGTGCCGCCGATTCCAATGTGACCGTACTGCTTCAGGGAGAAAGCGGAACCGGAAAAGAACTGCTGGCAGAGGCGATACATTACAATTCGCCACGGAAATCAAGGGCTTTTCTGCCCGTCAATTGTGCCGGATTGAGCGATACCCTGCTGGAAAGTGAACTATTCGGACACATCAAAGGCTCTTTCACCGGAGCGATGACCGACCGAAAGGGTTTTTTCGAAATGGCCGACGGAGGCACGCTGTTCCTCGATGAGATTGGTGACATGCCCCTGCAGATGCAGGCTAAACTGCTGAGGGTTCTCGAAGACCAGACAGTAACACCGGTAGGTTCTACCGCCGGCGTCAAGGTCGATGTTCGCATTATCAGCGCTACCAATCAGGAACTGGAAAAAATGGTGGAGGGGAAAAAATTTCGTCAGGACCTGTACTTTCGTATAAGAGGTGTGAACATCGAGATACCGCCGCTACGAGCGAGGCGTGAAGATATTCCACTGCTGCTGGACTATTTTGTAAACGAATTTGCCAAATCGGAAGGTCGGCCGGTCAAAGGTTTCACCCCGGTGGCGCTGCGGATTCTGAAAAGCTACGATTGGCCCGGCAACGTTCGGGAGCTGCGCAACTGCATCAAGACCATGGTCGTTTTGGCTGAGTCGGAACTGCTGGGTGTGGCGGACCTGCCATTTGAGATACATCGGCAGACCACCGGCGAAGACAACTTAAGCAATCTGGCTGGGGTCAGTCTCGACGAGTTGGAGAAAACCGCTATCCAGCGGACTTTGGAGATGGTCGCCGGAAACCGCGAAGCGGCCGCTAAAATGCTCGGCATCGGCGAGAGAACCCTCTACCGAAAAATTAAAGAATATGATCTGACTTAGTATGCCACTGCGAGCGAGAGGACTCGAACCTCCACACCACTAGGGTACAAGATCCTAAGTCTTGCGCGTCTGCCAGTTCCGCCACGCTCGCCTCAATTTTATACTCATAAAGATTGAGTTTTTCCGTTTTCTTATTTTTTTGTCCTTAAAACCTCTACAATCGGCCATGCCAGGAATTATCATACCCATTGAGTGTAACTGAACAGTGCTCTAGTGTCAATTGTTCCCAGTTTCTGTGGTGGTTTCACAGACCGCCTGTTCGGCAGGTTTGGTGCGAATGAGACCTATGCACTGTTTGACGGCCTGGTCGAGTTGGTCATCGAGTTGGAGCAGTTTTTCAGCAAGTTGCTTTTCCGTGGTTTGATCGTCTGGTGAAGGAGGCTGGTCCAGTTTTCTCATAAGGTCGCGTAATTCCGAAACGTCTTCAGGATCGATTTCCGCCTCGATATCGGGAGTGATGCCCCATGAATCGGCGTTGTCAAGGCGATGGACGCAGCGTCCTTTAGGTAGATAATAATAGTCGGTAGTGAGCTTGACTGAATCGCCGGAGTTGGGCAGTTTGAATATTCGTTGTGCCGAGCCTTTGCCCCAAGAACGTTTGCCGACAATAACAGCGCGATTGTGGTCCTGTAGAGAACCCGCGACGATCTCAGAAGCGCTGGCACTGCCCTGATCGATAAGCACCACAAGATGGAAATAACTATATGTACCCGGCTGGTGCGCTTCCTGAAGCTCGACAGGTGAGTTGGCGCCGCGGGTGGAAACGATAACACCGTGTTCGATCAGGCGGTCCACCAGGTCGATGGCCGCGGGCATTAATCCGCCCGGATTGCTGCGAAGATCAATTATCAAAGCCTGCATGTTTTGACAGAGAAGTTGAGTCATGGCCTGATCGAAGTTCGATGCAGTATCGTCGGTAAATTGGATGACACGAAGATAGCCGATACGACGATCGGCATCTATCATATATTGCCAGGTGCCGCTGGTGGTGTTGCATCGCCATCCTCTGACGGTGGGAACATGTACCTGCCTGCGGGTAACGTTGATGGTTTCTTCGGAACCGTTGCGATGAAGAATCTTGAGCGTGACATCGGTACCGGCCGACCCTGTAAGTTCTTTTACAGCATAGGTGCCGGACCAGCCTTCGGTTGATCGGTCGTCCACCTTGAGAATAATATCGCCTGGCAGAATGCCGGCCTGGTAAGCAGGAGAGCCTTCAAACGGACTGATGACGGTAAGATAGCCGTTCTGAACGTCAATACCGATGCCGAGGCCCTCATAATTGCCGCTGACCTGCTTTTGAAACTCCTGGAGATCCTTGGCGGGTATATATTCGCTATAGGGATCGAGTTTGTGCAGCATACCATTAAGGGCGCCTATAATCAGCTCATTTTGATCGGTTTCGCTGACATAGTATTTCTCAATCAGATCGGCCACGTCAACGAGTGGATCGAACATGGTGTAATCCGATTCAGTGGTGGCTCGTGATATCTCTGGAGTGGCGGAGAACGTAACAAGAATCATTATGGCTAAGATGGTGAGTTTGTTTCGTGACATGATCGATCCTCCTGGATGGAAGGCAGGTTGAGCACGGTTTTTGTTGAGTCGCCCAGAGGCAGCAGCGGTTGCCAAAAAAGACCGTTAAACGTAACCGACTGTCAACACTAATGTTACAAATAGCGGCGTCCGGGATCGAACCGGAGACCTGCGGGCTATGAATCCGCCGCTCTAACCAGCTGAGCTACGCCGCCATTGTGCCTATGACTTATAACTAAGTGTCCATGAAGTAGTTGCGCGCATCCGCCAACATAAAACAGTCAGCTTGGACCATTGTATATCGGATAATTAATTTGTAAAGTGTTTTTTTAACTTTGTTATGGGAATGCGGTATTTGGTGAACCGATGGTTTACAAATGACAAATTCCAGACTTGGTGGTGTTCCGGAAAGCTCTTGGCGTATCCACGTCAGGGAAGGATGTGCGAGCAGGGACAACCAACCAATTTGCTAAGGGTGAGATCGTCACATTACAGAGAGGTCAAACCTTCACGGATGGCATGTTTGACCAAGCCGGCCAAGTCCTCGATTTTCAACTTGTTCATTAGTTGTCGGCGACAGGCATCGACAGTCTTGCTGCTCATTTGGATCAGTCCGGCGATTTCTTTAGGTGATCTGCCTTCGGCAAGATATCGCAGAACTGTGGCTTCTCGTTCGGTAAGAGCAGAATAGGCCGATTTATTATTTTTCAGACCACTCCTATCCACATAAGAATCGATCATGAGGCCGGCTATCTGTGGGCTTATGTAAGGGAACTCATCCGACATGATAGTTTTGATTGCGTAAAGCAAATCTTCAAAGGAGCTGTTTTTGAGCACATATCCGGATGCGCCGGCTTTGAACATGTCCATCACGGGAGATCGGTTAGAATGTATGGACAAAGCGAGCACTTTGGTATTAGGGCACTTGCTGGTAATCTGTTTGGTAGCCTCAATGCCGTCTGTACCTGGCAGTTTGACTTCTGTAATAACCAGATCCGGCTGTAATTCATAAGCGAGATCAATGGCTGTCTGGCCGTCTTCGGCCTGACCAACAATCTCGATATCCGGCTGATCCTGGAATAAAACGTAAAGTCCCTCACGAACCATAGTATAATCGTCGACAAGTAGTATTTTTATACTCATTTTGACTTCAACCGCCTCTAATGTGCTTGAACCTGTAATACTAATGAAGCGAACTTAATCGATACCGACCACACATATCCCGGTATCTCAATAAGGCTCCATCTACGCAAGACTCCATATACCTTTGGTTGATTATATCAGCTTTTGCTGGATTTGGCCCGCTAGATTATTGCTAATAACCATAGAACTTTCCCAGGGCAAAGGGGACAAAACGCTGCATATTGTCAGCGTCAGGCTATCCGTATTACATGAGTGATAAATGGCTTCTTCTCGGGCATTGCCGATTTTCATGGCAGCTCAGAGGCTTTAGAAGGGTCGTATCAGTATTATGTTCGTGAATGTGTCTTTTAAACATTTGCTATTGCAAGCTATTTATGCTAATAATGACTGTGTTTCCGCATTCTTACTGTTTTTGACATATTTTGAGATCTTTGTTAAATTGACATCGATATTAAGTTCAGAAGTTTGTTATTTTCTATCGGCCACTATGGGCGGCCCACTTTGGTATGTTGGTAGCCGGGAAGGACAGAAAATTGCAAAAGCATAAGCGACTGGAATAGCGTTGAGATGGAACAAACGATGTGACGGGAAGTATTTTTTGAGAAATTTTCGTAAGTTAGATGATACCGTCAAAAATCGATATTCACGCCTAAAAACACCCTCTAGGTGCCGGAATCAACGTATCAAAATAGTTTTGACGCCGGCGTCAAGTTAGTGGAAAAATTTTACGGATGTGGGAATAATCGGGTTACGTGGAAGGTCTGAACAAGACAAACTGGCCAAGGCTGAACCGGTGCTGTAATAGTAAGGGCTAAATAGGATGTGTATAAAGATTTTGTTGGTTGATGATCATCGTGTTATACGGGAGGGGTTGCGCAGCTTAATAGATAAACAGCCGAACATGGAAGTGGTGGGTGAGGCTGGGGACGGACGAACGGCGGTCCAGTTGGCGTTGGAACTGGCACCGGATATAGTACTTATGGATGTTACCATGCCGGTGTTGAATGGTATTGACGCTACCAGGCAGATTGTAAAGGAGTGTCCGAAGGTCAAAGTGCTAGGACTGTCGATACATTCCGACAAGCAATTTATTTCTTATATGCTCAAAGCAGGTGCGTCTGGTTACCTGTTGAAGAACTGCGCTTTTGAGGAATTGGTCGATGCGATTCAGGCAGTGATGTCGAACCATTCCTATCTGAGTTCGGATATAACCAGTATTGTAGTAGATGATTATGTAAATCATCTTTCGGGTGATAGAGCATCGCCTTGCTCGGTGCTGTCCCGCCGGGAGCGGGAGGTGCTTCAGCTCATGGCGGAAGGCATGACAACCAAGGAAGTAGCCAGTAGTCTGAATATAGATGGCAAGACGGTGGCTACGCACCGCGAGCACATAATGCGCAAACTGAATATTCGTAACGTAGTGGAGTTGGCCAAGTACGCTGTTCGGGCAGGGCTTACTTCATTCGATTTGGTTGATGAGTAATCTGTAGCTGTTTGGCCGTCCGAAAACATGCCACTGAAGACATGAGCAAGAAGGAGGGGCGGCCGGATGTCCCCAGATTTGTCGGATGTGTTTATGTCGGTCGTTAATTCGGTGGTTTTTTGGGTGTTTCTTCCAGGGGGTTTTTCTCGACAGACCAGCCTTTGCCGGCAGGTTTGAGCTTGAAAATTTCGTCTTTTATCTTTTTGTCGATTTCGATTTTGGACCACCTTACGGTCGTAATTTCATAGTTGTCTTTTTCGTAGCTGACCTGGACCGGCAGGGCGTCGGCGTTGGAGATCCAAAGGTTCATTTGAACGTATTCCTCGGCGTATGGACTTTTCTTTTTGGGCAGCAGTTTCAAATGATCGGTACTGGCCGGATCATTGGGGTCAGGGGCAACAAGCTCAATTTCGAAATGCTCGAGGACATCTTTCTTTTTGATGGCAAAGGGCAGCGGAAACGGACCTTTGCCAAGGCGGAACGTTTCTTTGTCGCTGTGCTGTTTGGAGACCTCCCACATCTGTATCTGCCTGGTGTGCCCGTTACGGCGGGTGACCCACAGACCGTCGAAGGCATAGTCTTCATCAAACTTGACCGGTTTGGCAACAGTTTCTTCTTCAAGGTACTGTTGTTGAAGATCCTTAAAGTGAATACGGAAACGAACGGTATCTTTATCCACACGGTAATACAAATTTCCGTTACGGAGGGTAAGGCTTTCGTGTAACAGGTCTTTTTGTTTGAAGGTCATATCCGCCTGAAAGCTTTGCAGCTTGGCGCCCGCTTGTTCGATTTTATCGAGCAACCGGTTTAGTTGGTCGGAAATCGGTTTATCCGTATTTTCAGCGGTCCCGGAGGTTGGGGACGATTGGGCTGTTTTTGGAGTAGCCGGCGGTTCGGCCGGAGAACATTGGCCGCGTGCGAAAGCCGAGCCGATTAGTACAGGTAAAACCAACATTGGTACAGCAACGTTTTTTTTCATTTTAACTTTTAACTCCAACATTAATCATTCATATTATCGATTATGGCAGGCAATTCATTGAGGCTGGCAATAACGTAATCCGCCTCATGGGCAAAATCGGCATAGTTCTCGTTCGTGCTCAGCAACACGCTGCAGGCCCCGGCGTCTCTGGCGCTGACCAGATCGAACAAATAATCGCCCACTACCACCGACTGTGACGGCTGGACATTCATAAGACGGCAGACCTGAAGAACCGGGAACGGGTCGGGTTTGACCGGTCCGTCTTCACGGGTGACGATACCATCGAAACTGAGATTATGAACCTGGCAGATGTGCTCAACGCTACGACGCTGATTGCGGGTAACCAGTCCGATCGCCAATTTTCGCTCACGCAGCCAGGCACATATTTCGTGAACGCCGGGATTCAACTGGGAATTCTCCGCGGCGGCTTTTTCGTGCCGATGCAATATATCCAGAGCTTTTTGCTTTTGATCGGGTTTCATCCGATCCATAGCTTCCAGCAGCGGACCGGTGACATTGCCGATTTCAGCCCGTATCAAGCCAAAATCCAGATAAGGACGTGTCAGAGTACCATCAAGATCAAATATTAACGCTGTTACTTTCATGAGTGGATACTATAAGCTACTGGCGTAATTAAGTTTGCCGCCGGCCAGGAGGATGTCGCGTTCGCGGCAGGTCAGGTTCAACCGGCAGTGGAACTCGAACCCGGCGGTAACGTTTTTTACAGCAAAGGTCTCATCGCTGGTGAGCAGTTGGAGGAAATCGGATACTTCAAGTTGGTCGTCCTGACTGATACGGTCGAAATCGGCCGGGTCGGCGAAAGTAGCCGGGGTAATGGCGAAATTAATCAGGTTGGCGTGGTGGATGCGCTCGATGGTCTTTGCGATGACCAGTTTGATGCCCAGGTACATCGGACACAGGGCGGCGTGCTCGCGGCTTGAACCTTGCCCATAGCTGTCGCCGGCTACGATAATGCCATGCCCCCCGGCATCGCGCAAGGCCAGCGCACGCTGGGCAAAGGAAGGCTTGTCAGGTTCATTGAAGCAATTGAAAACATATTTAGCGTATTCGGGTACATTGGAACGTAATTTCAGCAGGCTTCCGGCGGGCATAATATGGTCGGTCGTAATCTTATCGCCGCAATGGAGCAATACCTTGCCAAGGAGATGCCTGGGCGGAACTTGGCCGGTGGGTGGGGTAACGATGGAATCAGAGCGGATGACCTGACAGCCCCGGGCCTGTTCAGGCGGCAGAGGCGGTTCGATCAGTGAGTCATCAATGTGTATCTCGGTAAGCTCTTCGATCCGGGGATAGTCGATCCCAAACAGATCGGGTAATTGGCGAGGATCGGTAAGCCGGCCGGTCAGAGCCGCAGCAGACGCTACTTCAGGGCTAACCAGGTAAACCTGGTCGTCAGTGGTACCGCTGCGACCCTTGAAATTGCGGTTGAAGGTGCGAACGCTGACCTTGTCATGGCCGGGAGATTGGCCCTGACCGATACACGGGCCGCAGGAACTTTCCAGAATTCTGGCCCCGGCGGCGATCAGATCGCTCAAGGACCCATTTTGGGCGAGAATATTGAGCACCTGACGTGAACCGGGGGCAATTGCCAGCTCCACATTGGAATGGACGGTTTGGTTCTTGACGATACCAGCGACGGTCATAAGGTCGCGATAACTGCTGTTGGTACAACTGCCGATAAGAACCTGGTGGACACTGACGTTTTTCAACTCAGCTATGGTTTTGATGTTATCAGGTGACGATGGACAGGCACACATAGGCTGCAATTGAGACAGGTCAATCTCGATAACACGGTCATAATTGGCATCGGGGTCGGCTTTCAACGGTTGATAAGAAGTATCCAGACGTTTTTGAGCCTTGAGGAATGACTCGGTCTGCTCATCGGCGGGAAAAAGACTGGTGGTCACACCCAGTTCGGCACCCATATTAGTGACAGTAGCCCGCTGGGGAACGGTGAGCGAGGCTGCCCCAGGACCGAAATACTCAGCCACGCAGCCCACGTTGCCGCGGGTGGATAGTATGCCCAGAACCTTGAGGATTATGTCCTTGGATGAGACCCAGTCGGAAAGGGTCCCGGTGAGTCTTATGCCGATAACTCTCGGTGCGGTCAGATAAAAAGGGCCGCCGCACATAGCTGCCGCAACATCAAGACCGCCGGCCCCGATAGCAAGCGAGCCGATTCCACCGGCGGTAGGGGTATGGCTGTCGCTGCCGAGCAGGGTGGCACCGGGACGGGCGAACCGCTCGAGATGGACCTGATGGCAGATACCGTTGCCCGGGCGACTGTGATAAACGCCGATTTTTCGGGCAATCGATTGGAGATACAGGTGGTCATTATGGTTTTCCGGACCAAACATGGCCATATTGTGATCGACATAGCTGACAGATAGCTGGGTCGCAACACGACCGGCGCCCATCGACTCAAAAAGCAGCATAGCAGTTGTGCCGGTGGCATCCTGAGTGAGGGTCTGATCTATACGGATGCCGATTTCACAGCCAGCTTCGAGACGACCGTCCACCAAATGACTACGCAATATCTTGTAAGTAAGGTTTTCATACATCAGATAATCCTCAATCACATAAAAGCCCACTTTCGCACAACAGGCCATGTCGAATGAAAATTGGGCCTAAAAAACTATGAAAGTCAAGTATAAGTGGAGGTTACAAAATAATCAACCTCAAAGAGATAACTCATAGAAAACATGATAAAAACGATTTTGTTGAGCCTGCCAGGCAAGGCACTGAAACCGGATAGGGTTGTGTAAGAATTTGCAGTGAGGTAAATATTTTATGACTATTTCGCGTACGATTTTACTCGTAAAGAGCTAATATTAAAAATTTGCTAATCTTGACGGTCGGTCCATGCCGATACAAAACCTGGCAAGGGAGACGGTGGGACGTGTTGGTGTACGGCTTCGCCTGTGGAGTTGGTCACCTTCGCCGGATAGATCGTAGGTTGCTGCCGCGGCAAGCCGGGAAACCGCTATGTTAACAGGTGTCATCTGCAAAGTTGGCCAGTCTTGTCATGAGGATCGTGGGTTGCTGCACTGGTAAACTGAAGGATTTCCGTATAATCGAATAAAATTATTTAAAAATGGACGTATTTTTGAAAAAGTATGCTTGCTTTGTCGATTTTTTCGGTAATAATACAGTTGCATGGATAATATCAGGCTTTTATTTTTGGGAGGCCTGGGGTTGGGCTAAGAGGGGCTGTCTGTATGAAATGTCGGCCTATGACAATTGGATATGTAACGCCATCGTTACATTTGGGAAGTAGCTTATCGCATAGCAACTTGGCCGGGAAAACTTAAGGATGGTGGTGCGATGAAAATTTTGATGCTTGGATGGGAGTTTCCACCGTTTATATCGGGCGGTTTGGGTACAGCTTGTTATGGGCTGACGCGTGCAATGGGCCGGTACGGTGCGGAGATAACATTTGTATTACCACATCCTGTCTCATCGGAATACGCCAGCCATGTAAAACTGGCCAGTCCTTCTTTAATAGGTCAAAAGATATCGGGACGGAAACTTTTCGGGCTGGAGGAGTTTTCAACTGTCTGTTTCCGTACCATTGACTCTCTGATTCAGCCATACCAGAGTGACACCACGTATGATGAATTATTACGTCAACTAGCGGGCGAGATGCAAATACAAGAAGAAACGATCAAGGAATTGCTAAATGTAAAAAGCTTGGGTTTGTCAGCGAATTACGGAGGCAATCTTTACCAGGAGGTGCAGCGGTATGCCCGTTTGGCAGCGATAATAGCGCGCGAGGAGGAGTTCGATGTTGTCCACGCACATGATTGGATGACTTACCCGGCTGGAATAACGATTGCCGGACTGACCGGAAAACCTCTGGTTGTGCACATTCATTCAACCGAATTTGACCGTAGCGGCGAAAATGTCAACCAGATGGTGTACGACATTGAAAGACAAGGTCTTCATTACGCCTCCAGGGTGATTGCGGTCAGTCATCTGACCAAGAATATCGTCGTTAATCGCTATGGAATTAGCAGCGAGAAGGTCTCGGTGGTTTACAATGCAATCGAAAGGAGCGGAAGCTTCGTCGATGCCGGTGGGCCGGCTGTCCAAAAAGACGAAAAAATCGTGTTGTTCCTGGGACGGATCACTATGCAAAAAGGACCAGAGTACTTTTTGGCAGCAGCCAAGAAAGTGCTTGAGGTTATGGACAATGTTAAATTCGTAATGGCTGGTTCGGGTGATATGGTAGAGCGGACTATCGAAATGGCCGCGGAGATGGGTATTGGACATAAAGTCTTATTCACAGGGTTCTTACGGGGCGACGACGTCGATAAAATCTTCCGAATGGCGGATTTGTTTGTGATGCCCTCGGTATCGGAACCGTTCGGATTAGTGCCGCTTGAGGCACTGAGAAATGATGTTCCGGTCCTGATCAGTAAGCAAAGTGGAGTAGCAGAAGTGCTCACTCACGCTCTGAAAGTGGATTTTTGGGACATCAACGAGATGGCAAATAAGATCATTGCTGTGTTGCGTCACCCGCCGCTTCACTCGACGCTACGGGAGCACGGCAATTTTGAGGTACGTAAGCTCTCCTGGGACGACGCGGCCAAGCAGTGCCTGGCGGTTTACGAGTCAGTATTAGAAGCTGCGGTAGTATGAGGCTGAGCTTCGCACTTGCGGATACCAAGAGTGGGACAAAGCGGTGAGTTGTTCGATCACTCCGGCAAGACGGCGAAAAACGGCAGTTTCAATGCTTAAAATCGCGTTTCGGAGTGGATTTTGACATAGCCTCTTGGACAGGCAATATAGATAATATCACTCGAGGGACAGAAAAGTATGGCATCAGTATGTTTTTACTTTCAGGTGCATCAACCGTTTCGTTTGCGTCGTTACAGTGTTTTTGATACTGGTCACAACTATTTTGACGATTACAAAAACGCTGAAATCTGCTGTAAAGTGGCGCGTAAGTGCTATTTGCCGGCCAACAGGCTGATGCTCAAGCTGATACAGAAGCATGGAGGCAGATTCAAGATTGCATATAGTATTACCGGTGTTTTGATAGAGCAGTTGGAAAAATATGCTCCTGAGGTGTTGAGCACGTTTCACGCTTTGGCGCAAACGGGGTGTGTAGAGTTTCTATGTGAAACATATCACCACACTTTATCGTTCCTGTATTCGAGGCAGGAGTTTGCAGAGCAGGTTCGGATGCAACAGAAGACAATACGTGAGCTTTTTGGGCAGGAACCCACTGTTTTCCGAAATACCGAATTAGTTTACAATAACGACCTGGCTCATTTTATCAAAGAAATGGGATTTAAGGGAGTGCTTTGTGAGGGAGCGGATCATCTGCTTGGTTATCGCAGTCCGAATTTTGTGTACAAACCACCAGGTGTGAGCGGCATCAAGCTGCTGCTGAAAAACTATCGATTGAGTGACGATATTGCCTTTCGCTTTTCCAACAGAGATTGGGCGGAATGGCCGCTGACAGCTCCGAAATTCGCACGCTGGATATCGGATGTCAACGGTAACGGAAACACGGTAAACCTCTTCATGGACTACGAAACGCTGGGAGAGCACCAGTGGGAAGACACAGGGATATTCGATTTCCTGGAACATCTGCCCGACGAGATATTCAAACATCCCGATAATGATTTCAAGACTCCATCGGAGGTTATACGGGACTACGACGCCGCGGGGGAGATCGACGTGCCCCATATGGTCAGTTGGGCTGATATCGAAAGGGATCTGTCGGCGTGGCTGGGTAACGCTATGCAGTCTAACGCGCTGCACGAACTCTTTCAGATGGAAAAGCAGATCAAGGAGACAGAAAACCCGGAGATCATCGACGATTGGCGAAAAATGCAGACCTCCGATCATTTTTATTATATGTGCACCAAGTGGTTTGCCGACGGTGACGTACACAAGTACTTTAATCCTTACAATAGCCCGTACGATTCATATATCAACTTTATGAACGTGATGGACAATCTTCGCAGCCGGTGCCGACAGGCTTGTGTGGCGGTGTGAAATAGAGTCTGAACAGCTATTTCTTACGATAAAACGGAAAATTCAGGGCTGTGCCTTGCGGGCGCAGCCTTTTTTTAGTCCTTTACAAATGGACAGCATAATTCAGTAATAGGGATATTGACATTGCCTTCAAAAGCAGATATAAACTAAGTAGCACGATACCATCGTCTTGACACAAGGAGGTCCAGCGTAAGCTGGTTAAAGGTGATATATTAGGGCGGCATGGCCAAGTGGTTTAAGGCGACGGATTGCAAATTCGTTATTCGTGGGTTCGAATCCCACTGCCGCCTGTGTGCTGAGTTCTCGTGAGCAGAAAGATAGTTGACTGTCGGCTGCGGAAAAACCGTGGCCGACCGCCGATTACGATGACTGACTTGTGAAGATTTCAACTGTACGGGGCGTGGCGCAGTTTGGCTAGCGCGCGTGACTGGGGGTCACGAGGTCGCAGGTTCAAGTCCTGTCGCCCCGAGTTGGCTGGCAGGGTTCAAACCCTGCCAGCCAACTAGAGCAGGAGAAAGTAGAGAGTGGAACAGTGCGGCTATCGCCGCAATGGATGAAAAACCAGTAGGGAAGGATGTACTGGTTGAGCGTGAATTGGACAAACGCATTTAATTGTTTACACCTATTTTTATCTGATTTGCCTTTGGCAAATCAAGGTTTTTTTAGGCATAAGGGAATCAAGAATACATTTTGAAGGAAGTGGGTGGACACTAAAGCCCACCCGGACGGTATTCCGCCATCCCGGCTGATTGTTCCTGGCAGGTTGTACCTGGGCAGAGCCTACTTCCGTTTGGCCAGACGATACTATTCTTGTCGGGTGTACAATTATTGACAAATTATTGTCGAGTTTCTTTTTCTTACGACGCATGTCTTTTGGCTTTGCGAGCTTTCCTGGCGGCAGCAAGTTTCGCATCTTGGACAGTTAGTCAACTTCACATCTTTGATAGGCTATCCTTAAATGCAATCGCCCCGGTGGGACAGGCGTTTACACACTCCACAGCGGCTTTTTTGAGTCCTTTTTCGAGACTCTCGCCAAACGGCACCGCGATTCGCACGTTGAAACCTCGCCCGATAAATGTCAGCCCCAGTTCTTCCGACGCTTTGGCCGCGAGAATAACGCACAAACCGCAATTGATGCACTTACCGGGTTCGTAGATCACCTCCGGATGCTGCAGTTGTTGTTCGAAACGCCGCCGCTGACCTTTATACCTACTCGGTTTGGCACCGTAAATATCGCTGTAGCGTCTCAGCTTGCATTCGTCTAATTTGCGGCAATCGCAGTGCAGACACCGTCCTGCTTCCTTCCGTGCCTGCTCGTCGGTCAGTCCCTCTTTTGAATCGCCCGGCAGTTCAACTCGCTCCGCCCGGCTGGCGCCGGCCATAAATTCAGCCATCTCATCTTTCTGCAATCGGCCTATATGAACATTAAACGGCCTATGCCTGCCTGTCACCTCAAGACCCGACAGATATTGTTCTATGGAATCAGCAGCCGCTTTACCATCAGCCACCGCCCACACCGCCAATTTTCGCATGCGGGCCACATCCCCCGCGGCAAATACCCCCGGTCCCGAACCCTGATAGCTTTTCCCCTCGCCGGTCGCGATCAGAACCGCGTCGAAATCATTTTGCAGACCCGCAGCCGATGCGTCCGTTGGAATCTTCCTCGCCAGGCAAAATTCAGCACCGAGTTTTTCAATCAACGCGATCTCGGCATCGAGCACATCTCGTGGCAGTTTATCTTCACTGACCCCATATCGGAGCATACCGCCCGCTTTCTCATGTTCGTCGAAGATCGTGCACGCATACCCTTTCCTCAGCAGATAAAACGCACCGGCCAACCCTGCCGGTCCCGCTCCGACGATTGCGACTTTTTTATTCTTAGCCGGCTCCCGCACGGGCAGATACGACCGTTCACTCGCCAGATCGACATCCGCCACATATCGTTTCAGCACACAGATTGCCACCGCACTATCGTAACCTGCCCTTCGGCATCCTTTCTCGCACGGCGCCGGACAAATCCGCCCCAGTACCGCCGGCATCGCGATATCCTCTTTGACCGTTGCGATAGCCCCGTGCATATCTCCTGCCGCGATCTGACGGATCATCAGCGGAATATTCATTCCCGCCGGGCACGTACTTTGGCAGGGTCCTATGCAGTCTCCCAGATGATCACTCAGCAGTAGTTCCAGCGCCGCCTTTCTTGCCTGCCGGACTTCCACCGACTCACTTTCTATCTGCATACCGTCCACCGCCACAGTAGCGCACGACGGCACAAGCCGGTCCTGACCGTTTATCTTCACCACGCACACCATACACGATGTAGATGCTTCACACCCCTGCCGAAAGCACAGCACCGGGATATCAATCCCCAGTTTCCAGGCCGCCTCAAGGACCGTCGCTCCCTGAGCCACTTCCACCTGCCGATTGTCGATAGTCAGTTTAACCATTTTTTTTACATAAAATTGACGCTGGCGGGAATTGCAGCCGTTTGTAGTTTTAGAGGTTCCCTAAGTTATAACAGCCTGACCCCGGCTTCCCTGCATTTTTTTATTGTTTCATCCGGCCAAATGCTGGCGTGCACCTCGCCGATATGCATCTTCCGCAGAAAGAACATACACAACCTCGATTGACCGATACCGCCGCCCACGCACTCGGGAAATTCGTCGTTTAGCAGTCTCTTATGCCATTCCCGCTGTTTCCTGTCTTCAAAGCCTCTTATCTTTAACTGTCGCAGCATTGCCTCCTTATCCACCCTGATTCCCATGGAGCTGATCTCGAAGGTTTTATTTAACAGCGGATACCACAATAAAATATCCCCGTTGAGTCCCTTCCTGCCGTTGCCGGTGTCGGTCGTCCAGTCGTCATAATCCGGCGCCCGGCCTTCGTGCCATCGGCCGTCGGGCAACTGTCCGCCAATGCCTATCAGAAAGACCGCGCCATATTTCTCCGTAACCTTATCTTCCCTTTGCTTGGGGTCTAGTTTCGGATACATCTCCACCAAATCTTCCGTATGAACAAATGTTATATCCTCCGGCAGAACGGGTTGCAGATACGGATATTGGCCATAGACTGCCTTTTCCGTGCTTCTCATCACATTGTATATTTTTCTGACGGTTTCCTTCAGGAAATCCAGATTCCTCTGTTCTTTGGTTATGGCCTTTTCCCAGTCCCACTGGTCCACATATACCGAATGAAGATTATCGAGCGACTCCTCATCAGGACGAATCGCATTCATATCCGTATATAATCCTTCACCATGATTAAAGCCATAGTCAGCCAGCACCATTCTTTTCCACTTGGCCAGCGAAAAAAGACATTCTCCAACCGTTCCCGTAACCTTTACGGTGAACGACGCCTTTGCCTCAACACCGTTGAGATCGTCATTTACGCCCGTACCGCCGGCTACGAATAGTGGCGCCGTCACTCTTTGGAGATTCAGTTCTTTGGCAAGATTATTCTGAAAACAGTCTTTAATGAATTTGATTGCCTTTTCGGTTTCTCGCACTGACAACTTCGACTCATAGTTTTCATCGATAATTAATTCTGACACGTTCTGCACCTCCAAAATCTTATCCTGTTTCCAAGCTCAACAATAACAATGCCGCGAAGGATCCTATGCCCCACGCAGATCGGACCCCATCTCTGAAATCCCCAAGCCCTGTCATTCTAGCGGGATTTTCCTGGTTGACAAGTAAATTTAATATTTCTATGCTAAGCGATCGTGAAACCAGCGACCAACATAAAAGTTTTGGAGATGCTGTAGGAATTTCATTAACGCTGATATCCTTCTAAGGTCTTGTCATGCAAATACTTGCAAAAATAGATTACGACGGGGTGCTGTCCACCGAAGCTTATTTGATTTTAGCTGGGATGCTCCTTATCATCGTCGGCGGTTTGATCTGGTGTCTCTACCGGGCGCTGACCGCTGAGAAAAAAGAAACCTCTGAGCAGATGCCGGACGAGGTATGAAATACGGATTACTCACTGCTTTGCTCTTGATCTGCTGGACCCTGACCGGCTGTGTCGAACGGCTGATCAAGGTATCAACCGATCCGCCCGGCGCTCTTGTTTGGCTCAACGACCAGGAAGTAGGCGTCACCCCGGTAACGGTACCTTTCACATGGTACGGCCGATACGAATTAGCCGTGCGAAAACAAGGATTTCAAACCATCAAAACATCCCGCAAAACCCTGGTGCCGTTATATCAATGGCCGATCCTTGATTTTTTTTCTGAAACCTTACTGCCATTTCGGCTGGTGGACCGCCACCATTGGCATTATCAGTTGACCCCCACAAGCCCAACGGATACCGACGCTCTCATCGAGCGGGCACAGGCTCTGCGCGACGAAGCCCTCACGACCGATTAGCCCGCACTTCTCACAAAGTGCAATTTCGCTTACGCGGCTCTACATGTCGCACTTTTTCTTGTGTATTGTCTATACACAAAGTTAACACTATAAGAATGGCATATTTTTAGTAGCGTAACTTGGGCTAGGAGTGGAACATCTGTTCTATTTCTGAGTTTGTGCGGCAGCGGGAAATTCTTTCTTTGCGAATTGCATCGGGCGTTGTTGATATTTCAGCAGCATGTAAACTCGCAGGGCCTCTGCTACGCTCAGGGCGTATCCGTAGCAGCCCCTCGCCTGGTGGGGATAATTGCCGTCTTTCATCTCCGAAATAGTGCCGATACCATTTTCCATCAGATGTGTTTTGATCGGCTCGAAAAACGCCAGTGCCTGTCTTACCGCCAAGTCGGTAAATCGGAAGACAGATGCCCTTGCCTCGATAAAACCCGGATATACGTTCAGCCAGGCCGTACCGTTGTGGTATGCCACCCGCCGAGTGGTCTCGTTCCCGCTGCACGTACCCTGATACGGCATTCGTGGATCGGCCAGCAGAATGCCTCGATCATCCACAATCTTCAATGGTACTGCCAGCGGATCCTCCGACAGCGATCGCACGGCCGCCGGGACCAACAACCGCCTTGTAATCAGATCGATGACCTGACGTGCCTGGTCCAGCGGTACCAGGCCGGCGTTTATGGCCTCCAACTGGTTAAAACGCAGTGAAGTGTCAGCCAATGCCTTCTCGGCAACTGTATGTTTCTGTGCTATCAGGACATCGGCCAGATACCCACGTTTTTCATTCCAGTACAATGAGATGAATTTCTCCGCGATTTGCTTATGCAGTTGCTGCGATTCCGTGGCATAAGCCGGACAAACCTCTGCCAGCACGGCCAACACCTGAAACCACAGAGCCTGTATCTCGATCGGGAATCCGCCCCTCGGTGTCGCACACGGATAGCTGGTATTCATCCAACTGAACCCGGATGGGCTGAAAAGCAATCCGCTACTTTGGTCTATCATCGGCCCATTGCCTTTGCCTTGGCGGAAACTTTCATAGATGCTTGCCAATATCTCACGTAAAGAGCGTTTTGTGCCGAGGTCCTTGTCCCAGAATGGCGTATCATCGCCAGCGGAAACATGTTTAACGTAATTTTGTCCGGCCAGGAACAGTCGTAATGAAGCTTCGGTGCTGGTCCGCCGGTCCGTTGCCGGTCCCAGCCAGTCGGCCAGCAGTCCGTCCGATTCGGTGCGTGCCGCCTGCATAATGACATCGCGTGCCACATCTTCTCTTCCCACTGCCATCAGTCCGTTGACGCAGTGTAGCGAATCTCTCACCCGCACGCCCAGCCACGGATACCCCGCAATGATCTGCCACTCATTATTGAGATGCACCAGGAACTGATCCATCGCATGAGTGAGCATTTTCACCAAGGGGTCTTTTTGCGCTTTTTCTACCGGCAGTTGAGCAAGCAAGTTTTTAACGCGTTTATTCTGTGAGGTTTCAGCGGCCCGAATGGATCGCTGGAGCAGGTCTTTGCGAGTGGACTGTTCATCGCGTTCATCCTGTTCATCCTGCCTGGGATCGGCGGAATCCTGGAGGGCAAGGTCTATCGCGATTATGGCGCTGTCGCCTTTGACCAGTTCAAAATTAAACATGCCTGGCGCAAAGACATCACTTTTATCTTGCAGCCCCCACTGGGCATCCTGCGGACAATCCAAGCCATATATCCAGTGCGGCTGTTCAATGAAGTTCGCATTTTCGGCTGTGACCGTCAGCCGCATTCCCTTCCAGGGCGTAAAGACCACTCCGTTCGATGTAGAGGTCGTTCGGCATGACCGCTCTATCCATAGCCGTAACTCTTTATTCTCGGCCGCTTTCATCTGATCGTGTACACGACGGCATTCTATGTAACATTTGCTCGTCAAGGTGACAGCGGTACTGGCATCCTTTATCCTATAGCGAACGAAAAGTTTATTTTCCCCATAAGGCATAACCACAGATCGCTCGATTATAAGATAGTATTCTCCATCATCGTAGATAAACTCCCATAGCGGCTGCGGATAGCGAGTAAAGCTGTTGAGAAAGCTCTCATCCAGATCGAAAAATTTCTGCCCCACCTGAATCGTTTCTTTGGTTGTCTTGATAAGCGAGAGACGATGCTCCGGCCGAGAGCTGTCGGGCGTCACGGCGAAAAGGGCATCATATTTACTGTTGATTACGCCGGGGCGCGCCGGACATTGAGAAAGGCCGCCTATCCCATTGGTCAAGAGTACCGTAGCACCATCCGCATGGAGATGCTCTTTGTCCAGTTTGATCGGATAAATTTTTCGTTCTCGCGGTTTCTCTCGGCCCGGAGGCAACGAAAAAACAGGATATTCCTCTTCCTGAAGCTGTCGTATCACTTTTTTGTTTCGCTCAATTTTCCAGTTGAAACTCAACACGGCTCTTTGGTTGTCGCCCCGAGGTGGGAAAAACGCCAAATGCCCCACCCCATCCGGACATGGAATTGACTCGACGCGAAGCGACTCCTGCCCTGTTTTCAGATACGCCGTACACGGAACGAACGTGTGCACCACGAGCCACTTGTCGCCCGATATGATAAATTCCTTACTGCTCTCCCGAAACGTCCATACGGACGAGTACCGCTCCACCATATCGTCTTCTATTCTCGCCAATGCCTCGGAGAGATCGTGCTGAATCAGATATTCCACACTTACCGTATTGACCAGCACAATGAACTTTCTGTAATCGGTCACCTTGCGTAAGAGCTTCTCCTGATCGATTCGGCCGAGTTCGTACGGTTTGAATCGGCTCAGTAATATTTGGTATATCAACGATATCGCTTCGCAGTCGATCTCAAATATTGCCGGTATCGTCGGGCGTATTGGCTGTTCTTTTTTTTCTAACCGATAAACCACACATTCGCCAGGTTCCAGTACACTCTGGCTGATGCGATCCTGGGGCAATTCATCGATCTGGTCGTTGAGTAGATTGCACACGACGCTGTCTGTTTCTATCATCTCGTTGAATCGGCTTTGCCACCAGGGCCATTTGGCTTTTTTGCTTTCCTGCGTGTTCAGGTTGATCATGCAGGCTATAACATTACTGTGATCTTTATTGCTGCGGACAAAGCCCAGGACCTCGTCATTGTTCGTATTAAATATCTCCAGATTGTCCAGCTCCCAGAAAGCGGGGTTTTCGGCCAAGATTTTATTAATTCTCGTAATCTCTTTTACCAGATTGTTATCGCTGCCCCAGTTGAGAGCTGTATTACGGTGCACGTCGATCTTTTCGGTAGCCAGCCATTCCACCCCGTTAGTAAAGCCCCACGCCCCCGAAAACGAGGTGAAAGCGCAAAGATGCAATCGCATCAGCGTATAAATCCTGCCCTTTTTGGCCAGTCGATCGTTATCGTGCGTTTCCGCATAGTGTACCATCACTCCTTTGCCCCCGGAAACCCGCTGAGCATAATCCAGATAGTCCACTATTTCCTGGCGCGAATAATTTTGAAACAGTTCGGAGTATGCCCAGGTTGACTGTCCTTCCGTAAGGAGTGTTTCGGTTGTCTGCCATGGGCCACCCAATCCCTCCAATAGGAACATAGTGTTCGGAAATTCCTGGCGAACCCTGGAAATTATGTATCGCCACACCCCTAACGGCACCTTATAGCCCGCATCCAGGCGAAATCCGTCAATGCCCCGCCCGCACCAGGTCAAAAACATATCAGCCATATACTTCCACAAATCCAGATGACTGTAGTCCAACTCTACCAGGTCGCCCCAGACAACACCCCACGCTCCGGGTGAAATAATCTTTCGGTCATGTCCTACTTTGATCCACTGTCGATGCGCAAAAAGGATACTGCTGGCCCAACCGGTATGGTTGATCACCATATCGAGAAACACCTTGGCCCCTAATCCGTGGATGGTCGAGGTCAGATCGATAAACTGATCCTCAATGGTCTTATATTGGCTGAACGTCCCATAAGTATGGTCGATCCCAAAATAATCCGTGGTCGCGTAAGGACTGCCGTACATTCCCATCCGCCCATACGAGGTCGGAACTGGGTTGATCGGCAGCAGATGTATGATCTTCATGCCTAATTGTTCTATTATAAAAGGCAGGCAGTCCTTGAACGTCTCGAAATTGCCTCCAGGCGGCAGCACATAGGCGCCTTCGGCCTCCAGAGTGATGATCCGCGTCTCTAATGCCTCATTGTGCAGGTCGGCCTGATCCTTGTCAGATCCATACTGCCGAATAAACGCACAATAAATTGAATTGTTACGTCCGTATTCTAAAGGAGTTACAGAAATGCCCACGTTGGCGCCGTCGGCCCATTTCACCCACGGCCGATCCCGCTGAACCGACTCCACGCGCACCTTAAACTCAAAGTAGCCCACTTCTCCAAGCAGCACATCCACCCCATATTCGTCCCGCTGGGCGTCGTAACTGGTTGGTATATCATAATAATCCGTCGAGGAGCTCTGGCCCTTCTCAACCAGATCAATCACCTGCCGGCGGATACGACCGGCCTGGTTCAGGTTCGTCCGTATAACCACCGTAAACGGTCCGCTATGGCCCAATTGGCGCTGGCGAACCTTTACCCGAATACGTAACACCGAGTATTGCAACAAGTTACGATTCGAATCGGGTGAGTATTCTATCGAAATAATGTTGTCGGCTGAACCAGACATACTACTTAAGGTCCTCCCGGCACCTCGTCTTGGCTGCAAATATTTATTTCATCCTGATTATAGCACCTTATCTAGTTTACCGAACTATGATAAAGTAGTCGCAGCAGGAAGACTGGCGGCATTGCCAGGTGCGTCGGCTCTGCGAAAAGCTATTGTTGGTTGTGTTGAGTTCACAGTCAGGTGTTGCCACGAGGCATCATTTTACATAAGTGTTTAAGTACAAGTTGGTTATGCGTTATAACCTTATTTTTGGCGTTGTTTTTTTTCGACAGACCTGATCGTAAAACGAAACGCCTGTGATCTTTCTCATCGGAATAAGATTCATAACACCTTTATAAAAAAGACGTTATCGCAATAATAAAAAATATTTTGTTTTTTTATTTTTTTGGCTTGTTTTTTGCCATTAAATATAGAGAATGGCGTGGGAATGTGAAGGTGTGAGAGACTTTTGCCGTGTGTGTGGAGAAAGAGAGAGGAGATTATGCCCTTTTTTGGAGAAAGAGCCGATTTTTTACCTTTTTTTTAAGGAAAAGTGGTTTTTTTTGCAAAATTTCAAAAAAAAGGGTTGACACGGGTTATATGATTCAACTATGATAGGGATGTAAAGGAGTTCTTGTAGTTCACTTTGACACACACTTTTTTTGGATACGTGGTTTTCGTTTGCGGGATTTTTCGCGGACGAAAGCGGGTCTGATCTTAGGAGTTCTGGCTAAGAGGCGAGAAAGGAAGGTGGAGACGGGAAGAAATTAGAGATTAGGGTTTTTTTGTTATGATCGGTTTTGACTAAGCCCTGTTGCTTAATGGGTTTGAGGCGAAGTTAACGACAATTGAGGCGAAGTTAACAACAAGCAGTCAAAATTTGATCGTAGAACAGTAAGTATTTGGCTAATCTGTTCATTTATTGGAGACTCTTATGAAGACTTTAGTGTGTTTGATAGCGGTTTTAGTAATGACCGCTCCTGTTTTAGCAGCGACCGTCACGATTGTCGGTGACGTGTCTGTGCCAAAGGAGTTGACGCTTAAGTATTACGTCAATGGGGATTTGCGTGGCGTCGCTTTGACGCTTAATTCCGGCGATGCCACTACCAATGCTGCAGGCACAACCGCCGGTGAGAACTGGAACGTTTGCCTGGATTATGCCTACGATGTTGTCACCGCTGAGGGAACTTACAATCTGGGTGACGGCGGACCTTTGGCCAAAGTTGATGGCCCCGGCGTACCGGCTGGCGATGTTTCCGACTTCTCGATCTGCGTAGGCATGGTTGATGAAAGTGGCGCGCAGGGTGGAGTTCCTGCCGGAAGTGCGGGAGCCCCTGAGGAACTGTGCACAATAGCGTTTTCAGGCGCTTGCACCGTTACTGTTGCAGCCGATACCCTTCGTGGCGGCGCCGTTGGTAGTCCCGTCGATATCGTTTTCGATCTGGACGGTAATGGTACGCCCGGCGACAATACGATTGATGTAACAGACGACGAAGAGTGTTTCACCGGTACTCCGGCACAGGTTGCAGCATGGAAGGCCTGGGGTGAGCCACAAAATTGGTGTGGCGCCTGCTGGCTACAAGGTGATGTCAATGGCGACTGCCTTGTCACCTTTGCCGGTGACGTGATGATGGCGTATGGTGACTTCCAGAATCCTACGTCACCTTTGTCCCTCACGGGACGTAGCGACTGGAACATGGATGGACTACTGACGTTCTCTGGTGATGTAATGGCCTTGTTTACGGCCTTCCAGGGATCTCCCGTATGTCCCGTTCCTTGTCCATAATTGCCTTTGGCAATAAAAAAGGTTTTTTGTGTGAATTTTGTTGTTGCTGCCTGCTATAGAAAAATGTCCTTGTGTGGAGGTTTTTTCGGAGGCAGCGAAAAGTTGATTTTTAGAAACAAAGGAGAATTTGTTATGAAGAAGTTGTTAGCACTTTTGTTAGTTTTAGGCATGGCCTCGATGGTGCAGGCTGGTTTCATACTGAGTGTCGGCGGACTGCCGGCGCCGGATGTGATAGAAATAGAGCCATCTCAGCATATTACACTGGACATCCATATAGAGCCGGGTACTGAGTTCAATGGCGGTGACTTTGCCATAAGGTTGAGCAATAATCAAGCCGTTCTGAACGGTGCTGATGTTGTTTTCCCGCTTTCGACTATGAGGACGTTTAACATGGGTCTATGGATGCTGGAAGACAACGCTCCGACGGGGATCACGTATTCGACAGTGAAGGATACTGCCAATGAATACATGCTCTCTGGTGGTAGCCTTACCTGGAATTCGACCAATAACGCCACGACCGAAGGGCCTTGGTTTGGTGGCTACATTCCTGCCGTAGAAGCAAACAGTTATCCCGTGTTGATGGATGGCCTGGACTTACATTGCGTGGAAGCGACTGACGTAGTAGTCGAGCTGATTGCACCTTATGGTATATCAAGGTTGTTACATAATGCCTCTGGCGTTGTGACTGGCTCAGAAAAAATCATTCAAGATGGAACAGTGATGGACAGCATTGTGATTCATCAGATTCCTGAACCGATGACCATGAGCCTGCTGGGCCTTGGTGGCTTGGCTCTGCTTCGTCGTCGTCGTGCCTAATTGGTTTGATGACCGAAAAGTTTGGTTTGTCTTTAATTAAGGCAAGCTGACAAAAAGATAAGCGAGGTAAGTTGTAATGACTTGCCTCGCTTTTTTTTGTAAAACCACCTGTCTCAGATGGCAGAAGTCAAAGGTCAAAAGGCGGAAGTCAGATGGCAGATTTTTCTGTCCTCTGTGATTGCCAGAAATCTTTTTAACCGCATCCGGGCTAACCCCCGAATATTTCATAGTCACAAGGGCACAGAGGTCTTGGAGAATGTAACTGCTTTATATTAAAAATGTTATGGTGTTTTTGTGATTTTGTGGTAATTTACAGGGTGTAATTTTGGGTTATATGTGTAATTTCTTTATTAACAAAAAGTTAGGTCACATTTCGCCAAGGGGTATGAAATATGCGGGCTAATTGTCCCCTTTGGAACGTTTAAGATTACCCGTTTTTTGAGGAAAAGTGTGTTTTTTTTGCAAAAAATCAAAAAAAAGGGTTGACACGGGTCGTATGTTTCAACTATGATAGGGATGTAAAGGAGTTCTTGTGGTTTATTTTGACACACGTTTTTTTGAATGTGTGGGTTTCGTTTGCGGGATTTCCCGCGGGAGGAAGTGATTATTATGAAGAAGTTGTTGGTGTTTTTATTGGTTTTAGGCATGGTTTCGATGGCACAGGCTGGTTTCATACTGAGTGTTTATGGACAGCCGGCGCCGGATGTGATTGAAATAGAGCCATCTCAGCACATAACACTGGACATCCATATAGAGCCGGGTACTGTGTTCAATGGCGGTGACTTTGCCATCAGGTTGAGCAATAATCAAGGCGCTCTGGATGGTAGTGGAGTAGTGTTCCCGCTTGCGACTATGAAGACGTACACCTTCGGGATGTGGACTCTACAGGATGACTCTCCGACGGGGATCACATATATGACAGTGAAGGATACTCCCACGGAATACATGATGTCTGGTGGAAGTCTTAGTTGGAATTCGACCAATA
The DNA here is from genome assembly GCA_964537505.1 of uncultured Pirellulales bacterium. Taxonomy (GTDB): domain Bacteria; phylum Planctomycetota; class Phycisphaerae; order Sedimentisphaerales; family SM23-30; genus DAINBT01. The sequence continues at coordinate 42,133 of CAZICK010000002.1, read as the reverse complement.
ACGCCGAACCTTATGCCGGTTTCCCGCCGATTATTCCTGCGGTACCGGCATTGAGCTATCCAGTACTGATGGATGGCCTGGACTTCCATTGTCTGACAATGACCGATATAACAATTGAATTGGTTGCACCTTATGGTATATCAAAGTTGTTATATGATGATGAGGTTGGTATTCTTACTGGCTCGCAACCTATCATTCTACCAGGAACGGTAATGGATAGTATAATTGTTCACGTTCCTGAACCGATGACTATGAGTCTGCTTGGTCTTGGCGGCCTGGCTCTGCTTCGTCGTCGTCGCGCCTAATTTGGTTTGATGACCGAAAGTTTGGTTTGTCTTTAATTAAGGCAAGCTGACAAAAAGATAAGCGAGGTAAGTTGTAATGACTTGCCTCGCTTTTTTTTGTAAAACCACCTGTCTCAGATGGCAGAAGTCAAAGGTCAAAAGGCGGAAGTCAGATGGCAGATTTTTCTGTCCTCTGTGATTGCCAGAAATCTTTTTAACCGCATCCTGACTAATTGCCCTATTTGGAACCTTTAAGACTATCGGAAGGGTTTAACTTTGCCTCTTCGATGGTTTTCAGTAAGCTGCTGATGAACCCTAACATCTCTTGGCGCTCCACATCTTTAGCCTGCAAATCAAGCTGAAGTTTTTCGATTTGGCTGGTTAATTCCTGGTTTTTGCTGAGGCAATCGTCAAGCTCACCTGTGGTCTGACAGCCAATCAAAACCAACATCCCAATTGCTACAATAAGTAATTTGAATGCGTTCATAAGAGAGACTCCATTGGACTTTACTTTGAAATACCATCATCCCAAACCGGCAGTGTAATATCCTTAAATCGGTTCGTCAACCACCAAAACGAAAGGATAAACAGGCCGCTAGAACTTTCCAGTGCCCCATTGAGGGGGCTGGGCGCCTATCAAAGCCCCGTGGTTGCCGTGGCCGGAACTGTCTATTGCGGTAGAATTGGAACCCTCGTCGAGATGCCACAGTCCTATCGGATACATCGATAACGGTACAGATCGTCCATAACCAATGTTATAAAGGTATTTTATATCATCTATGCTTAAGACGCGATCAAATATGGCCACTTCATCGATAATCGCGTCAGGTATATCATTCCCTGGGGTCCATGCTTGCGAACCGATCATAAGATCCCACTGGCCTTCAGCTCGCCAGTCCGGGTGAGGATGGGTCATTTGGGTCGAAACTAATTGAGTTTGGTAAATAGCCTCATTACCATCTACGTAAAAGCGTATTTTACTATCACCGTAAGCATCACGGGTCATGGCCACGAAGTACCATTTATTTGTCTCTAACGTGCCTGGTTGGGAATGGCTGGCCGCTGTATAAAAACCATTGGAATAACCAAAAAGTGTACCGCCATAGGATATCGTGAGGGCCCTTTCGTTTTTGCCAATTATCCGGGCATTGCCGGAAGAAAAACTTAATGGATATATCCACGCGGTATAGGTGAAAGTGTAAACATTGTTTAAGATGTTCCCTTCGGGAGTATGAATCCAAACGTAACCATCCGAATCATGATCGAATTCTAATGCGCCGGCAGGTGGTTTATACCAATAGCCCTGCCAGAGCCATTGACTTGCCAGGGCTGAAAAATCCTTCATATCGACCATGTCGTCGGGGAAAAAGTCTGCGAGGAGATTTTCGCCCTGCATGAGCCACTGTTCGGTCAATAAGGTCATCTCGTAAATATCCACCCAGGCATCCATGTTTACATCCACAGGATTGGTGACTACCTCGTCGGCTCCCATGTCCACGATGGGTGGCTTGCCCGGGTCAAAGGCGAATATTCGCTGCTGGTCGTCAAGGTCGGTTGCCGCGGCAGCCGGGACGGCACTGTTATTGCCTAAATCGACACAGGGCGAAAAAAGGGTAAGATGATAATCTCCATGATCGGGGTCCACAAAAAACGGATCATCATCAATACTGCCATTGCCGCCAGTGCCTTGCTGCACACAGGAGTATTGGGGCGTATAACAGTTTTTTAAGTCAGAACCATCAGGCGCCGAATTACCCCAGAAAATACAATTAGTTATACTCCCGACACAATCCTGCGCCCCTCCACCACTACTAACAGCAGTATTATCGACTATGGTATTGTTCACCATGTCCCCGGTATATGCGTGCAAACCCCCTCCCTGGTCAGCCTGATTGTGGGCAATGACGCAACTGAAAATCGCTCCATCACCCAAACCAATCCCACCACCATCAAACTGGGCGTTGTTAGTGAGGATTTGGCATTTATAAATAAAGCCATCAAAATCATATATACCCGCCCCATTGGAAGCGTAATTATTCGTGATTATGCAGTTGGTAATAGACGCTTGTGTTCCTTGCCCATATACACCGCCACCATTGCCATTGTGACCTGCGCCGGTAATGGTAAAGCCCTTTAATTGACAATTAGGGTCTTCCGTCCCGGAAAAGCTCACCACCGGGTTGTCCGAACCTTCCGCATCGATTATCGTCTGGCTTATTGTTGTCCAGTCTGACGGCATAGTAGATTGCAAGGTAATGACCCGGCCATTAAAGTTTATGGTTTCCGCGTATCGACCGGGCAGAACTACTAAAATATCGCCGGTATCGGCCTGGTCAATCCCCGCTTGAATCGTCAGATATTGTTGCCCGGAAGCGATATTCCACACGGGTAAGACTTCATCCGCACCAATATCTGTGCGGCTGAGCACGACACGCGGATCACCGTCAAAATCCACCGTTCCACCTGATGTATAATTGGGATCGCCGGTATTTACGCAAGGTGACAGATAATGTAATCGTAAACATTTGTCCACATCGCAAATCAAATCGGGATCGACAGAAATATTTCCCGCTGTTCCGGTTTGGTCCGTTAACCCGGGTCCGTAATGGCCCAATTCATTTTCCCAAAGGTTGTTATAACGCATGACAGGAATAGCATTTCCACTTACATACAAACCATATCCGGAACTGGTAAAAGCAATAATGTTATTTTCCACTAAAGGAAAAGAATTGCCAATAAATTCGATACCTGCGTATCTTGACGTGCCTTTTTTAGCCACATTGTAAACAATCGTATTATGATTAATCCACGGTGAAGATCCGGCAAGTTGAATCGCTGAGCCTAATAAATTTTGATCGATCAGATTATTTCGGACTATTCCGGCACTACCATAATTAATGGAAATTCCTGCTCCTGTCAGGGAAGAATTTGCTCGCACACGATTGCGTTCAATTAGTGGGTTTGAATTGTAATATACAAATATACCGCCACCTCCGAAGTTGCCGGCTGAGTTGCCTTGGATAGTGTTTCTTCGGATGGTTGGGCTGGACATGTATGTTATATGCACACCTGCGCCAAGCGCAGAATCATTGCTGATTATCTGATTGTTTGATATTTCGCCATTGCTCCACTGACGCAGGTGCAACCCGCCGCCGTAAAAGTCGGCATGATTATTCTGGATAGTATTGCCGGTAATAGCAGCATCAACACCCTGAAAACATACGATCGCACCGCCGTCGCCATGCTCGGCGGCAGGATAATCGTTGTCTGGGGGGGGATATCCGTGAACTTTTATGGCAGAATTATTCAAAAAAGTGTTATCCGCAATAACCGGGGTTATGTGGACTGGCGGGTTACTGGGGGCGTTTATATTTACCGGATCACCATAGACATACACCCCACCACCTTCGCCGGCGGTATTATCCCGGATAATATTCCTGGAGATGGTGGGCTGTGACATATTATAGCAAACCACCCCGCCGCCACAAAGGTTCCAATAAGGCTCATGAAGCTCCCAGGCAATCACCAGCCAAGTGCCAATACCTCCGGTGATGGTGAATCCTGTCAATACAGAAGAATTATTCTCACCACTGTTAAATGTCACAACAGAACCATTATTGGGGTCGCCGGTAAGGCTGCCATCAATTACGGTAGCTCGAACAATATTAGGATCGTCCGGATTGGTAGAGGTGAGGGTAATTTCTTTGCCAAGGAAATTGATATTTTCGCTATAAGTGCCTGGATTGACAATGATTACGTCGCCATCGGCGGCAACTTCTATCGTCTGTTGAATAGTGTCTTGACCTTGGTGGACCTGCCATATATCCGCATCGGCCCCACGAACCAGATATGTCAGGCCGGTAAAAAACACAAATAAACACGCAATCCTCCTCATATCCTCTCGCCTTCCTTTGCTATAGAAAACCGTGCCAAAATCGCCGTTTACCGTAACCACTTATACCGCAACATGTTACGCGTTACGCTTGCCGAAAAAACAATTGTAAGACAAAACACAGCTAATGCCTATACGGTGGGTATCGGACATATTAAGCCACTTGATTATATCAAAAATGACCCAAAAAAAATCGCCCTTACCGGAAGAATCTCGCGCAAATCAACCATTGAGTCCCGACTGAAATTTGATGCCAACTTCCAACTGGGATTGGCTAACCAATCCCAGTTGGAAAGTTTACCCAATGGGTATGATAATTCCTGGCAGGGCCAACTATAACGGCTTTCAGGATAAGTAAATACATAATAAAAAAAACAGGGAAACTCAATCGTTATGAGCATAAAACCCAAACTGAGCGTTTTATTTGTCTTCAGATGGTGTTTCGGTGGCGGTTGGCACCTGTTTTTCTTTTTCAAGCTCGCTAATCTTGGCTCGCAGTTTGTTGTTCTCCTCTTCCAGTCCTAGTGCTATTTTACTGGAATTTTCAAATATCTTCTTTGTCGCTGCCAGCTCTTTTGTGAGCTTTTCAATCTCATTTTTCAGTTGTACCTTTTCCTGAATAAGGTTTGTCGAAACTTTGTCCATCTTGGTCCGGGTTTCTTTTAGCAACCGATCCAATTCGGTTTTTTCTGCCTCTAAATCTGTCACTTTGGCTTCCAGGTTCTTTATCTTGTCCATATCTTCTTTGCTCTTGGCCAAGATACTCTCGAATAAACTCTCAGACGTTTCCTTTTCATTGGCCCTTTCCTGTTGAACCTTTGTCAACTGGTCCTGGCACTGCAACAATTCTTTGTTTTGGCATCCACAGGCAACCAACAATCCCATACCAACAATAAACAATGTTAAATATCTCATGGTTCAGACTCCTTTAGTTAGTTAGAAAGATTGACAAAAAACTACGACTGACTGTAAGTTTACCGAGATATCCGGGGCGTTGTCAAAACAAAAAAACAGTTTCTTCGTCAAAAGCGCCTGCGCGAGGGTGACATTAAGTGTACTAGAAGTTTCTTGATTGTTGTTCGCAGTTGAATATACTTATTACAAGTGGGATCGGCCCGCCACGCCGATCATAATTACTTAAATGATAATATGTTACGGTATGTTCGGTACTAAGAGCACACTATATAAACTCCTGCTGGAGCAGCATAAAATGCAAGCTATTGTTTTGACAGATATCAGAAAAATGGAATTGCAGAATGTTCCCCATCCAGCTATTGCCGGCGAAACCGATGTTCTGCTGAAGATCGAGAAGGTGGGCGTGTGCGGTTCCGATGTACACTACTGGGAAACAGGTCGAATCGGCGATCAGGTTGTCGAGTTTCCATTCAAACTCGGCCATGAATGCGCCGCAACTGTAGTTGATATAGGCAGTTGTGTTAAGCGTGTTAAGGTCGGCGATCAAGTTGCCGTTGACCCCGCGATGGTATGTCATCGTTGCGATCAGTGCCTGGCGGACCGGGAAAACACCTGTCGTAACCTCAGATTCTTAGGTTGTCCTGATCAGGCCGAGGGCTGTCTGTGTGAATATATCGTCATGGACCAAACCAGCCTCTATCGGCTCGAAAGTAAGATCACACTCGATCAGGCCGTTTTGTGCGAACCGCTATCGATCGGTGTATATGCGGTTAGGCAAGCCCAATTGCCACCCAAGGCTGCTATCGCGATTCTCGGGGCGGGTCCCATAGGGCTAAGTGTGCTTGTAACTGCTTATAGTGAAGGAGTTAACGAGATTTACGTGACTGACAAGATTGACGCCAGGGTCGAGGCTGCGCGTAAGGCTCAATGTACCTGGGCAGGTAATCCCGACCGTCAGGATGTTGTTGAAGCTATCAACCAACAGCAATCACGAGGAATGGATGCGGTTTTTGAGTGTGCCGGTCAGCAAGAAAGCATCGACCAGGCAGTAGAGTTGCTCAAACCCGGAGGCAAACTGATGCTGATCGGCATTCCCCGGGATGAGCGGATTTCGTTTGTTATCGACAGACTCCGCCGTAAGGAAATTACTGTTATAAATGTAAGAAGACAAAGGAATTGTGTTCAAGAGGCGATTGAGATGATCGCTGCCGGGAAGCTTGATGTTGACTTTATGATAACTCATAAGTTTACGCCCGAGCAGACCCAAAAAGCCTTCGATATGGTGGCTCAGTACAGCGATGGTGTGATCAAAGCCCTGATCGAGTTCGCATCCTGAAAACTCAAATTGTCGGAGAATAGTTATACTGATCAGTCTGGTCGATCTGCCGGACGAGCCTGGCTCAAAAAGCGGTCCATCCGACAAGGCCCAGTCCAAATAATTATGGTTAATGCCCATTGGGCATACTAAACATATTGTTCAGGAGAATCTGCTATGACCAATCGAACCGACAAACAGCGGCAAAAAGCAAGACACGAAGTAGTTTTCTATACATATCCAAAGTTTTTGTTTTGCTGGCCTCTTATACTTATGGGTTTTCTTTTGTGGATTCTTGACTATTACAGCGTGGCCGACACAGAAACTCTGGCGTGGATTTGGGCTATAACACTGCTGGTGGTTATGGTGACGGTGGGCTTTGATCTGAGCCGTAACTACACTTTTTTTTGGCTGGTGCTGATAGGCGGCATCTGGTTTCTGGTTATATGGCTTCGGGACGTAAAAAGAGTCAGAATATTTTCTGATATCTACGATTTCTTTGCCGACCTCGACCCGTCCTATTCGAGAAATCTGGGAGCTATGATAAGTATTGTGCTTTCGGTTCTTTATCTGGTCATGTGGATATGGACGCGGGTGAATTCAAAATGGCGGATTACACACAACGAATTCGAGCACTATCAGTTCGGCAGAATGGATGATTCTCTGGCCCGCGGCGCCAAACGCGTGCGTTCCAGTTATCCTGACTTTTTTGAGCTTTTGCTTTGCATGGCCGGTGATCTTGTAATTTTTGATTCTACCGGCAGAAGGGAGCTGCGAAGAATCCCCCATGTTCCACTACTGCCTCTGGTAAGAAAAAAAATCAACCGTATCCTGGAAGCAACAGCCATCACTCCCGGAGAAATTGACGACGAAGCCGAAGAGACCGAAGGTGGTGATGACGACAGTGATCGTGGCATATAGTTATTCCCGATCTTGTTGCCAGGTATCGGAAGGGCCGGCTTTCGGAGTAGCGCCGGTCAGCGGCAGGGTTACTTCGATTTGAGCGGGTGAACACACAGCGTAGGCCAGGTCTTTTTCCCTGGTTTGAACGGGTTCTACGACAAATTCAGGAACACTGTACGTTTTGAGGAACGAATCGTAGAAAGTGGGATCCTTTTGGGGCAGTAGCAGGGGTTTATACACCTCACCATCCTCATCTACGTAGCTGATATAACTGCGTGTGAAAACTCCGCCACGCCTTTTACTGCTAAAAACAACCCATCGTCCGTTGCTCGACCAACAATGCCATGACTCGCACCGATCACTATTGACCTCCAGGCGACGATAAGCAAAATTGCCCGTTTGTCGAGCGGCTTCAAGGTCCATCATATACAAGTCGCTGCTGGGCTGATAAATGGGAAAACAGCCGTAATCGCACATACAAAACATCAGGAATCGGCCGTCCGGAGAGATTCGGGGCAGCATAATACTTTTGCCCGTTTCCTCGGCGGTAAGAACTGTTTCAAGCTGGCCCCAGCTATCCGTGTCAATATCATAGCTGACTCGCATGAGATCATAGCGTACTTTTTCAAAGTCTTTTTGCGGCACTTTATCGCGATCGGACCATAACATCGGCGCACTGCAAAAATACAAATAACAGCCGTCCGGAGACCATGTCGGATAAGTTTCCAGCCGAGATTTGTCGATCAGTTGTGGGGGCGCCTTGACTGTTTTCGACTTGAGATCATAGTACGCCAAAGCAGAATCGAGATCAAGCACATCCCGAACCTCCAGGCCCTTCATGTGAAAAAACTGCCGCACTTTGTTTAGTGAATATATTACTATTCGACCGGTGGGGTGCCAGGCGGTATAACCGAACTTGGTTGCGATCTTGGTTACCTTACCGTTTTGGGCCAGCAATGTAGGAGCACCATAATTACTGTCCCGGATGCCTATCGTCATCTTATCTGCCCGATTATTACAAAAGGAGTGGCAGTTGACACATCCTCCTTCATTTTGTTTCCCGAAACTTTGACCACGAAGCACGGCCGACTCGTCGTAGCTTGGCAGATGCCGTTGGTAAATACCTACGTCGAACCAGTTATAATATAGTGGTTTGATGAGCCGATAAACCAAATAGTCGTCTATAGCAACCTGGGAAATCTTATTGGTAATGGAGCCAAATCGCTTCCACACGCCATCATTGTTCTCAACATAAACATCGAAATACAACTTATCCGCCTGGTTGTCTTGCAGCAATTGCTTCCAGGGTTTTGTAGGGATAACTATAGAGGCCTTTTTGCTGTGTATGTTGATATCGCAGCCTCGGGTCGAGTGTACCCTCACATAATATCGCCTGCCGGGCTCTTTTACTACGAAGTTCAAAGGCGCAATGTTCGGCGGAATGACAGTGTCCGTATAATCAGGGCGGATGTGAGCAGGCCGATCAATCATAGTTGCACCATCGACGGACCAGTTGGAATCGCATAAAAAGTAATACAGCAAAGTGGCTGCCAATGCCGCCACGGCGATCAACGAGAACTGGTAACAGCGGTATTTATTCATCTTGCCCGTCCTGAATCATCGATACTCGTAAAATAACAATAATAGTAGTAGGTATCGGAAAAATCCTTTAACAATACTTTTTGTTTGGTTACCGGCTCGTTCTTGTTAGCTCTAACGATATTCCTGAAATCATCGAACCGTCGCTTAGTCTCGTAGGCGATCTTGCGGTTTCCGAGATCAATGGGTTTTCCAGTCTGGGCGGTATAAACCAGAATGGCTTCCTGATAATGACGAGGGATATCCTCATAGCCAAAATTGTCCAGATACCGGATATGCTTGACGAAGGCATCAAACCACTTGTTCAACAAATGATCCGCCATCAGATATTCGTATGCCATTTTATTTTTCATATTGTATTGAAGCAGTTTTTGCAACTGCACTGTGAAAATATCGACCCGTTCCAACGGCTCTGTGGTAACAATGAATGTTCTGATTTGACGAATTTGCTCGTCTTCCATGAGCAGCGGATCGATCTCAAGACGTTTGAGACAATCGCGAGCCCACCGGCCGAATATCAAATCCTTGCTTAGAGCGCCAAGAAAAATGCAGGCTGTCTCGGTTTGGCCTTTGGCAATGTTGATCAAAGCCAGTTGCTTCAGCGTCATCGGATGACTGCCAAAAAGTTCGAGCGATTCATGTGCCAACTGCTCAGCATCGTTAACCAATCCGAGTTCGAAACGCAGCCCGACGTTTGCCAGACGAACACGACCTTGCGACATGATAACACGTCCGCTGCTTGTTTGAGGATATGAAAACATCTCACAACTAAGCTTGCCGGTATAGAAGAGCGCTCTATTAATGTAAGAAATAAGAAAAAAATTATACTCTTCAACTGGTATCCCACGCGCCTGGCGTAAAAGCTCAGGCCACTTTCGGTGGTATCCGTAATAATATATTCGCAAGCGTTTTTTTTCTGTGCGATCGAACGTGAAAAAGATGATTGCCGCTGTTATGGCAAGTAAGACCGACCATCGAATAACAAACGGCATTTTACTTTTCTGGTCTTTAACGGCTAACCCGGTGGACGACGAATGCCTGCTTGTGCCGCCGGAACTGCTTTTGTTGACCTTTGCGGTCGCCGTCTGGGGCCGCGGCAAAAAGGTCATTACCATTACCATCAAACCAAAAACCAGATAAGACCAAATCGTAATATTCGCTATTCGCGAATCATCGAGCGATTGCTCCATCGGAAAAATCAACCACATTCTGCTCAAAAGGCTGTCGAGAAAATAATTTGCCAATATATACGCCGCCGCCGTAGCACAGACAAAACACCACAGGGCGGTTATAAACCTGCGCCTGCGAATCTCGAAAAGCACGCAGAACCAGGCAAAAAGCAAACCACCGGTACCGGCCCCGCAATAAAGTAAGGCAGACAGCAGCAAAAAAACCGTCCACCGCATCCACCCGCGGTGCAACGGCATCTTGACATAAACCAATGCAAACAACAATACCAACAATATCTTGATGCTTCCTTCCAGACAGTGAATGTATTGATTATAGGCCAGCAGTAATCCGACGGCGGGGACAAAACGCAGCAGGTAAACATCCCGCCCGGTAAAGGCCCTGACAAGCGCACCTACCGCCAAATAATAAAGCCAACCTATCAGGGTAATGACCATCGCTCCTGCCCAGGAATAATAATAGAACTGGCTCAAAAATGCTGACAGGCATTCAGTAAAACCGCCCGGGCGGACCAGGAAACTCCTGATAAAAAAGCCGTCCACGAAAAAAACTGGAAACTTCAGATTAAAGATATGACCATGATAAATAAGTGTTGGTTCGATACACAGGTAAACGTAAAGATAATACAAGCCGAAAAAAACAGCGGTACAGCCCGGCAAACAAATACTCTGCCGTATATATTTGCACTGAACAGGCTCTATCACCTTCATTCATCCTCCGGTAAACTTCGTTGTTACTGACGCCGACAATACTGGAGATTAAGCCACTGGGACCGATTATAACAATATCATGAACAATTATTCAACAGCATACTCATGACGATTGAGCTATACCCATACACGCAAATCTGCAATGCTATTCCTGCTTTTGCTGCCAGGAATCGGGCGGACCGACCTTCTGGGTGGCACCGGTCAGGGGCATAGACACATCGATTTGAGCGGGTGAACGCACAGCATCAGCTAGTTTTTTTTCCCGGATCCGAACTGGTTCTACGACAAATTCAGGAACAGTGTAGGTCTTCAGAAATGTGTCGTAAAAATCCGGATCTTTTTGAGGCAGCAGCAGTGGCTTATACACCTTGCCGTCTTCGTCCACATAGCTGATGTAACTGCGTATAAAAACTCCGTCAAGCCTTTTACTGCTGAAAACTACCCACCGTCCGTTGCTCGACCAACAATGCCATGACTCGCTCCGATCACTGTTGACTTCAAGGCGACGGTAAGTAAAATTGCCCGTTTGTCGGGCGGCTTCCAGGTCCATCATACACAAGTCACTGCTGGGCTGATAGATGGGGAAGCAGCCATAATCGCACATACAAAACATCAGGAATCGCCCGTCCGGTGAAATTCGGGGCAGCAGAATACTTTTGTGTGTCTGGCCGGCGGAAAGAACTGTTTCAAGCTGACCCCAGCTATCCGTGTCAATATCATAGCTGATTCGAACAAGATCGTAGCGTAGTTTTTCGAAGTTTGTTGGCGGCACTTTATTGTGATCGGACCATAACATCGGCGCACTGCAAAAATACAAATACCGGCCGTCCGGAGACCAGGTCGGATAAGTTTCCAACCGAGATTTGTCAGCCAGTTGTGGAGGCATCTTGACTGTTTGCGATTTGAGGTCATAGTACGCCAAAGCCGAATCGAGATCGACTACATCCCTGATCTCTACTCCGGTCATGTGGAAGAATTGCTGCACATCGTTCATCGAATACACGATTATCCGACCGCTGGGGTGCCAGGCGGTATAACCGAACTTGACGTCCATCTCGCTCACTGTGCCGTTTTGGGACAACAGCGTAGAGATACCATAATCCCAGCTCCGCACGCCGATCGTCATCTTATCTGTTCGATTATTACAAAACGCATGGCAGTTAACGCAAGCTCCGTCGTTTTGTTTCCTGAAGCTCCGACCGCGCAAAACAGGTAACTGATCGTAGTTAACCAGGTGACGCTGGTAAATACCTGTGTCAAACCAGTTACCGTACAGTGGTTTGATGAGCCGATAAACCAAATATTCGTCGGTATCGTCCGGGGCGATCGTGTTGGTAACAGGGGAGAACCGCCGCCATTGACCATTTTCATCTTCGAGGCAGACATCAAAATACAGTTTATTCCCTCGGTTGAAGTGCAACAGCTCTCTCCATGGTTTCAGGGGGACCACTATCTGCGGTTTCTTGCTGTAGATGTTAATATCTTTGCCATTATCCGAGTATATCCTGACATAATATCGCCTGGCGGGTTCGTCCACTGTGAAGTTCAGCGGTGCGATGTTCGGGGGAATGGCCGTATTCGTGTAGTCAGGGCGAATCAGGGGAGATCGGTTAATTAAAGTGGCGTCGTGGACAGGTTGGTCCGCAGCAGACAGAATACAATAGAGCGGAACAATAGCCAATATGGCAACGGTAATCGGCAAAAGCAGATAGCGGCGATATTTATTCATTTTACAAAACCTAAGTCACCGGATTATTGGAAACTATAATAGAAGAAATATGTATCAGAAAAACCCATTCTTTCCAGCTCTTCTAACGCGGCTTGCGTGTTATTCCCGTAAATCGCACAGATTCGATAAAAATCGCGAGACCGTCGTATTGTCTCAGGGTTGATCTTGCGATTCCCAAGGTCAACCGTTTTTTTAGTCAGCATAGTGTAAATCAAAATCGCTTCTTCATAATGGCGGGGAATATCCGGATAGTCAAAATCGTCCAGACGATGAAGCTGGGTCAGGAACATCTCAAGCCGCCTGTTCAACAAATGATCGGCCATCAGATATTCAAATGCCATTTTATTTTCCCCATTGTGTTCCAGCAATACCTGTAACTGCATACCAGGAATATTGACCGCTCTGAGCGGGTCATCAACCGTTCGCAATGTGCTGATGCGACGCATCCGCTCGTCTTCCAGAAGCAGCGGATCTGTCTCAAGACGTTTGAGACAATCGCGCGCCCATCGGCCGAATATCAAATCTTTGCTCAAGACATTAAGAAAAACGCGGGCGGCATTGGTTTGTTCTCTTGCGACATTAATCAAAGCCAATTGTTTCAGGGTCGTCGGATGGCTGCCAAATCTTTCCAGCGACTGGTAGGCCAAGTGCGCCGCATCGTTAACCAACCCGATTTCGAAAAACTGCTCAGTGGCTACGCAGTTACGGCTCCCCTTGTAGATGGCTCCAAAAGCATCCGGACTTTGTGGATATGAAAACATCTCACAACCAAGCTTTCCTGTATGAAAGAGCGCTCTATTAACGTAATGAACAAGAAAAATATTATACTCTTCGAATGGTATCCCATTCGCCAGGCGTAAAAGCTCAGGCCATTTTCGGTAGTAGCCATAATAAGTTATTTGCGATTGGTACCTTTTAACGCGATTTAACGAAAAAAAGATTGTTATAGTCATGGCCAGCAGAACAAACACGCTCAAAATCAACCGCAGTTTAGCGTTGCCGGAAGAGCTTTCTTCACCAGACATGGCGGTCTTGTTTTTCTTTACGGTGGACGCTTGCCGGCGCGGCCAAAAAGTCAACACCACAACCACTAAAGCAAAAACCAGATAAGACCAGACCACAACTTTTGCTATTCTTGGATCCTCAAACGTTTGCACCTCTGGAAAAATCAACCACATTCTACTCTGATTGCTGTCGAGAAAATAATTTGCCAATATATACGCCGCCGCCGTAGTGGAGACAAAACACCACAGGGCGGTTATGAACCTGCGACGCCGAATCTCAAACAGTACGCAGAACCAGGCAAAAAGCAAACCACCGGTACCGGCCCCGCAATAAAGTAAAGCAGACAGTAACAAAAAAACCGTCCATCGCGTCCACCCGCGGAGCAACGACATCTTGATATAAACCAACGCAAACAACAACGCCAGCAATATCTTGATACTTCCTTCCAGACAGTGAATGTATTGATTATAGGCCAGCAGCAATCCCACAGCGGCAGCAAAACGCAACAGGTAAACGTCCCGACCGGTAAAGGCCCTGACAATCGCACCCACCGCTAGATAAAAAAGCCATCCTGTCACGGTAATGACCAGCGCCCCTGCCCAGGAATAATAATAGAACTGACTCAAAAACGCAAAAAGGCATTCAGACAGGCCGCCAGGGCAGACCAGCAAGTCTTCTACAAAAGCCCAGTCCAGGGAAAAAACTGGAAACTTCAGCAGCGAAACATGGCCGTGATAAATGAGAGTCGGCTCAATACGTAAGCAGACGTAGAGCCAGTACAGACCAAAAAAGGAAGCTGTACAAACCGGTCCATGCTTCCCACATCGACATTGACTAAGTGCTTCCACTTTCGTATAATCGGCAAACCATAATTCTCACTGAATCGCAACAATTCCCAAAACTGGGTAACTGGGTACAATCATACAACATTACAGCCCACTACTCAACTGTTTTTCAGTGATTGAAAAAACTTCCAAATTGATGTTGGCCTCAAAAGTCGATACTAACGTCCGAAAATGCCGTTTGAATACCAGAATCAAAACTCCAAAATACCTTTGACACTGGCGTCAAAATTAACAAATTCGCGACTTATTGGATATGGGCAATGTCACACAAAGATCGCCGCTAGGCTCTGGGCGCCTCAGGGGCTATTCCCGTTCCTGCCACGGCTCGTCCGAGCCGGCTTTGACTGTGGCGCCGGTCAATGGGACGGTCACATCGATCTGAATTGGCGAACGCACAGCATCAACCAGGTCTTTTTCCCGGGTCCGAACTGGTTCTACGACAAATTCGGGAACACTGTACGTCTTGAGAAATGAATCGTAAAAATCCGGGTCTTTTTGAGGCAGCAGCAGTGGCTTATATACCTTGCCATCTTCGTCCACATAGCTGATGTAACTGCGTGTGAAAACTCCGTCGCGTCTTTTACTGCTGAAAACCACCCATCGTCCGTTGCTCGACCAACAATGCCATGACTCACTCCGATCACTGTTGACCTCCAGACGGCGGTAAGTAAAATTGCCCGTTTGTCGAGCGGCTTCCAGGTCCATCATATACAGGTCACTGCTGGGTTGATAGATGGGAAAACAGCCGTAATCGCACATACAAAACATCAGAAATCGACCATCCGGCGAAATTCGGGGCAGCATAATACTTTTGCCGGTTTGCCTACCGGAAATGATGGTTTCGATCTGGCCCCAGGTGTCACTGTCGAGATCATAACTAACTCGCACGAGATCATAACGAACCTTTTCATAGTTCTTCGGCGGCATCTTGTTACGATCGGACCACAAGATCGGCGCACTGCAAAAATATAGAAAGCAACCGTCCGGTGACCAGGCTGGATAAGTTTCCAGCCGATCTTTTCCCCGAAACTGCGGTGGTATCTTAACCGTCTGCGATTCGGGATAATAGCACGCCAGAGCCGAATCGAGATCAACCACATCACGTATTTCGACCCCCGCCAGGTGGCAAAACAACTGTACTTTGTTCATAGAATACGTTATGAGCCGCCCACTTGGATGCCAGGCGGTATAGCTGATTTTCGTCCCGATTTTAGCTATCTCGTCACCCTGTGCAAGTAGGGCAAAAGCGCCGTAGTCGCTGCGCACGCCTATGGTCATTTTATCCGTCCGGTTATTACAAAACGTATGGCAGTTGACACAGCCCCCGGCCTCATTTTTCACGAACGTCCGTCCGCGCAATACCGGTAATTGGTCGTAGCTGGCCAGATGGCGTTGGTAAATGCCCATCTCGTACCAGATATTGTACACCGGTTTAATAAGCCGATAGACCAGGTATTCGTCTATATCAGGCTCGGCAATTGTATTGGTAATAGGGGCAAACCGCTGCCATTGACCATTTTTATCTTCGAGACAAACATCAAAATACAACGTGCCTTTGGGATTGAGACGGAGCAATTCTCTCCAGCGTTTTGGCGGAATTACTATCTGCGGTTTTCTGCTATAAATGTCAATACCATTGCCCTGATCCGAGTATATTCTGACATAGTATCGCCTGCCGGGTTCGTTCACTGTGAAGTTTAACGGGGCGATATTCGGCGGAATAACGGTATTGTTATAGTCAGGGCGAATTTGAGCGGGCCTGGCGATTCTCGTAGCATCCTCAATATGTCCATCGAAGTCGTACCAAACGAAATACAACCAGGCAATTGCCAGGGCGGCGGCAATAATCGGCACAAATATATACCAGCGGAACTTATTCATTTTGCCTCTTCCAAATGGCCGAACGAGTAATAGTAGTAATACGTATCGCCAAAATCCTTTACCAGCATCTTTCGTGCTTTTTTCGGATCGTTTCTGTAAGTTATGCTCATAGCCACAAAATCCTCAAATCGCTGAGCTGTCTGGCGGCTGATCTTGCGATTCCCGAGATTAATCCAGGTTCCAGTCATCGCATTGTGGCAAAGGATCGCCTCTTCGTAATGCCGGGGAATACCAAGATAGTCAAAATCGTCCAAACGATGGACATTTTTGGCAAACATATCAAGTTGGTTGGTCAACAAGTACCAGCTCATCAGATATTCGTATGCCATTCGGTTTTTCGGATTATGACGCAGCAGTTTTCCTAATATCTCATCCACATTAAAAAAGGTACTTACACTTAACCCATCATTTACAATTATAAACGGATTGATCCGGCGTATCCGCTCGTCGGCCGGAAGCTGTTTTTTTTCGAGCCGTTCCAGGCAGTCGAGGGCCCATCGACCGAACACCAAATCCCTGCTCATCGCACGGAGAAAAACACGTGCCGTATCACTCTGACCTTTGGCAATATTGATCAGAGCTAATTGCTTCAGGTTCATCGGATGACTGCCGTAGATTTCCAGCGACTCATGGGCCAGGTGCTCCGCATCGTTAACCAGGCCGAGTTCCAGAAACAACTCGGCGGCTATCAAATAGTGGGACTGCAGGCGAACGCCCAAAAGCCCCTGTGGTCTTTGCGGATAAGAAAACAGCCTGCTAGTAAGCTCTCCGGTATGAAACAAAGCTCGGTCAATCTGACAGTTAAGAACCATATTATATTTTTCACGCGGCACCTGCTGCGCATCGCGCAACAACTCAGGCCACTTCCGGTAATACGCATAATATAATACCCGGTGACCAACCATATTGCTGCGATCAAACGAAAAAAATACAGCCGTTGCGCTCACGATCAGCAAAATCAGCCATTGAAAAACCAATTTGAACTTACTTGTTCGGAAACTGACATACCATCTTATCGGGGGGAATCGCCTGTTTTTGTGATCTGCCTTATTCTCGTTGATCTGCGCCACCACGATTTTCCGCCGCGGCCAAAACACCATCACCAGTACCGACAACGCAAAAACCAGATAAGACCAAATCGTAATATTCGCTATTCGCGAATCATCGAGCGATTGCTCCATCGGAAAAATCAACCACATTCTGCTCAAAAGGCTGTCGAGAAAATAATTTGCCAATATATATGCCGCCGCCGTAGCACAGACAAAACACCACAGGGCGGTCACGAACCTGCGACGCCGAATCTCAAATAGTCCGCAAAACCAGGCAAAAAGCAAACCACCGGTACCAGCCCCACAATAAAGTAAAGCAGACAGCAGTAAAAAAACCGTCCACCGCATCCACCCGCGGCGCAACGGCATCTTGATATAAACCAACGCAAACAACAACGCCAGCAATACCTTGATGCTTCCTTCCAGACAGTGAATGTATTGATTATAGGCTAGCAGCAATCCGACAGCGGGAACAAAACGCAGCAGGTAAACGTCCCGCCCGGTAAAGGCCCTGACAAACGCACCAATCGACAGATAAAAAAGCCACCCTATCAGGGTAATGACCATCGCCCCGGCCCAGGAATAATAATAGAACTGACTCAAAAACGCAAAAAGGCATTCGACCAGACCTCCCGGCCGAGACAGGAAACTCTCGATGAAAGCCCAATCCGCGGAAAAAACAGGAAATCTCAGCAACAGACCGTGACTATGATAAATCAGGGTCGGCTCAATACGCAAGCAGAGGTAGAGCCAGTACAAGCCAAAAAAGGCAGCCGTACAAACCGGCAAAAAAACACTTTGCCGTATATATTTGCACTGAATAGGCTCTATTACCTTCATTCATCCTCCGGTAAATTTCGCTGCTACCGGCGCCGGCAATACTGACCAGTAAGCTATTGGGGACGATTGTACAATACCATGAATAATTATTCAACAGCATACTCACCGATTTCACAAAAACCGCTGTGTGTTGCGTATGATATTCATGCACCTGCACCGAAACCGGCAATGCTATTCCCGATCTTGTTGCCAGGGATCGGATGGACCGGCCTTCTGGGTGGCGCCGGTCAGGGGCATAGCCACATCGATTTGAGCGGATGAACGCACAGCCTCGGCTAGGTCTTTTTCCCGGGTCCGAACTGGTTCTATGACAAATTCAGGAACACTGTACGTTTTCAGGAACGAATCGTAGAAGGCGGGATCCTTCTGTGGCAGCAGCAGTGGCTTATATACCTTGCCATCCTCATCTACATAGCTGATGTAACTGCGTGTGAAGACTCCATCACGTCTTTTACTGCTGAAAACTACCCACCGTCCATTGCTCGACCAACAATGCCATGACTCGCTCCGGTCACTGTTGACTTCAAGGCGACGGTAAGTAAAATTGCCCGTTTGTCGGGCGGCTTCCAGGTCCATCATACACAAGTCACTGCTGGGCTGATAGATGGGGAAGCAGCCATAATCGCACATACAAAACATCAGGAATCGCCCGTCCGGTGAAATTCGGGGCAGCAGAATACTTTTGTGTGTCTGGCCGGCGGAAAGAACTGTTTCAAGCTGACCCCAGCTATCCGTGTCAATATCATAGCTGATTCGAACAAGATCGTAGCGTAGTTTTTCGAAGTTTGTTGGCGGCACTTTATTGTGATCGGACCATAACATCGGCGCACTGCAAAAATACAAATACCGGCCGTCCGGAGACCAGGTCGGATAAGTTTCCAACCGAGATTTGTCAGCCAGTTGTGGAGGCATCTTGACTGTTTGCGATTTGAGGTCATAGTACGCCAAAGCCGAATCGAGATCGACTACATCCCTGATCTCTACTCCGGTCATGTGGAAGAATTGCCGCACATTGTTCAGCGAATACACGATTATCTGCCCGCTGGGGTGCCAGGCGGTATAACCAAACTTGGTGCCGATCTTGGCTACCTTACCGTTTTGGGACAGCAGCGTGGAAACACCATAATTCTCATCCCGGATGCCGATCGTCATCTTATCTGTTTGATTATTACAAAACGCATGGCAGTTAACGCAACCTCCGGAGTTTTGTTCCCTGAAACTTAGCCCACGCAGCACGACCGACTCGTCATAGCTTGACAGATGTCGTTGGTAAATACCTGTGTCAAACCAGTCCTGATATATTGATTTGATGAGCCGATAAACCAGATATTCGTCGGTATCGTCCGGGGCGATCATGTTGGTAACAGGGGAGAACCGCCGCCATTGACCATTTTCATCTTCGAGGCACACATCAAAATACAGTTTATTCCCTCGGTTGAGGTGCAACAGCTCTCTCCATGGTTTCAGGGGGATCACTATCTGCGGTTTCTTGCTGTAGATGTTAATATCTTTGCCATTATCTGAGTATATCCTGACATAATATCGCCTGCCAGGTTCATCCACTGTGAAGTTCAGCGGTGCGATATTCGGGGGAATGGCCGTATTCGTGTAGTCAGGGCAAATCAGGGGAGATCGGTCAATTAAAGTGGCGTCGTGGACAGGTTGGTCCGCAGCAGAGAGAATACAATAGAGCGAAACAATAGCCAATATGGCAACTGTAATCGGCAAAAGCAGATAGCGGCGATATTTATTCATTTTACCAAACCTTAACTCTCGCGGTTTTTTCGACACAACTTTGCGTATAAGCAACACACAAGAAAAAGTGCGACACGTAGAGCCGCGCAAGCGAAATCGCACCAAAACTAAATCACCGGATTATTGGAAACTGTAATAGAAGAAATATGTGTCAGAAAAACCCATTCTTTCCAGCTCTTCTAACGCGGCTTGTGTGTTATTCCCGTAAATCGCACAGATTCGATAAAAATCGCGAGACCGTCGTATTGTCTCAGGGTTGATCTTGCGATTCCCAAGGTCAACCGTTTTTTTAGTCAGCATAGTGTAAATCAAAATCGCTTCTTCATAATGGCGGGGAATATCCGGATAGTCAAAATCGTCCAGACGATGAAGCTGGCCTATGAACATCTCAAGCCGCCTGTTCAACAAATAATCGGCCATCAGATATTCAAATGCCATTTTATTTTTCCCATTGTGCTCCAGCAGCCTCTGGAACTGCACACTTGGAAGATTGGCCGGTTTGAGCGGTTCACCAATCGTTCGCAATGTGCTGATGCGACGCATCCGCTCGTCTTCCAGAAGCAGCGGATCGGTCTCAAGACGTTTGAGACAATCGCGAGCCCATCGGCCGAATATCAAATCTTTGCTCAGGGCATTAAGAAAAACGCGGGCGGCATTGGTTTGTTCTCTTGCGACATTAATTAAAGCCAATTGTTTCAGGGTCGTCGGATGGCTGCCAAAAACTTCCAGCGATTCGTGGGCCAGTTGCGCCGCATCGTTAACCAACCCGATTTCGAAAAACTGCTCGGCGGCTACGAAGTTACGACGTCCCTGGTAGATAACCCCAAAAGCATCCGGACTTTGTGGATATGAAAACATCTCACAACCAAGCTTTCCTGTATGAAAGAGCGCTCTATTAACGTAATGAACAAGAAAAATATTATACTCTTCGAATGGTATCCCATTCGCCAGGCGTAAAAGCTCAGGCCATTTTCGGTAGTAGCCATAATAAGTTATTTGCGATTGGTACCTTTTAACGCGATTTAACGAAAAAAAGATTGTTATAGTCATGGCCAGCAGAACAAACACGCTCAAAATCAACCGCAGTTTAGCGTTGCCGGAAGAGCTTTCTTCACCAGACATGGCGGTCTTGTTTTTCTTTACGGTGGACGCTTGCCGGCGCGGCCAAAAAGTCAACACCACAACCACTAAAGCAAAAACCAGATAAGACCAGACCACAACTTTTGCTATTCTGGGATCGTTAAGCGTTTGCTCCTCTGGAAAAATCAACCACATTTTGCTCAAAATGCTGTCGAGAAAATAATTTGCCAATATATACGCTGCCGCCGTAGTGGAGACAAAACACCACAGGGCGGTTATGAACCTGCGACGCCGGATCTCAAACAGTACGCAGAACCAGGCAAAAAGCAAACCACCGTTACCCGCCCCACAGTAAAGTAAAACAAACAGAAATAAAAAAACCGCCCATCGCATCCAGCCGTGGCGTAACGGCATCTTGATATAAACCAACGCAAACAACAACGCCGACAATATCTTGATACTTCCTTCCAGACAGTGAATGTATTGATTATAGGCCAGCAGCAATCCCACAGCGGCAGCAAAACGCAACAGGTAAACGTCCCGACCGGTAAAGGCCCTGACAATCGCACCCACCGCTAGATAAAAAAGCCATCCTGTCACGGTAATGACCAGCGCCCCTGCCCAGGAATAATAATAGAACTGACTCAAAAACGCAAAAAGGCATTCAGCCAGGCCGCCAGGGCAGACCAGAAAGCCCTTGATAAAAGAGCCGTCCACGAAAAAAACCGGAAACTTCAGTAGCGAACCATGACCGTGATAAATGAGAGTCGGCTCAATACGTAAGCAGACGTAGAGCCAGTACAAACAAAAAAAGGCAGCCGTACAAACCGGCAAACGCTCACCCTGCCTTCCACATCGACACTGACTAGATGCTTCCACCTTCATATAATCGGCAAACCATAATTCTCACTGAATCGCAACAATTCCCAAAACTGGGTAACTGGGTACAATCATACAACATTACAGCCCACTACTCAACTGTTTTTCAGTGATTGAAAAACTTCCAAATTGATGTTGGTCTCAAAAGTTGATACTAACGTCCGAAAATGCCGTTTTGGTCCCAGAATCAAAACTCCAAAATACCTTTGATGTCGGCGTCAAAACTTACAGATTCGCGACTTATTGGATGTGGGCAATGTCACACAAAGATCGCCGTCAGGCCCTGGGCGCCTCAGGGGCTATTCTCGTTCCTGCCACGGCTCGTCCGAGCCGGCTTTGACTGTAACGCCGGTCAATGGGACGGTCACATTGATCTGCATGGGTGAACGCACAGCCTCGGCTAGGGTACGCTGGTCGGTTTTTGTTTCAATTTGATGGGGGAATCGCTACAATGAGGGTGTCAGCGCCAAAAGTATTTTAAAGCACTGATCCTGTTATCCGAAAGGCGTTTTTTGGGTGTGGGTATCGACTTTTGACGCCAATATCAGGAGTTTGCTATGAAAGGAATATTTTCAATATCCGGTTTATCGGCATCCGGTACGAGCACGCGGACAGATTCGTCGGCAGCGGCTAAGGTTTCCGATCTGCAGCATCGGATGAGAATACTGGAGGATAATCTGGCTAAGGCCTTGATGATCAATGAATCGCTGTGGGAAATAATGAAGAGTCAACACAAATTGACCGAGGACGACCTTAACGAAATGCTTTATATGATCGATATGCGTGACGGTCAGTTGGACGGTAAGAACCAGCGATCTGCGGCGGTCAGTTGTCCTAACTGTCAGCGCAGCATTTCGCCGCGACATGCGGCATGTATCTACTGCGGCGAAATTATCGACGATTCTGTTTTTCGCATAACGTGAAAACAGAAAGCCCGCAGGCGATTGAAGAAAGCCTGATCAACTAAAGGGAACCTCTAAAAATTGGGGCTTGTGCTCGCTTGACTTATCCGTTCCGAGGGTTTATGGTAAGCAAATATGAGTATTACAAGGACATTGGGACCGCGACGGGTGACCAGGAAGGTCAAAATAGGTGATTTGTTTGTGGGCGGCGGCGGGCCGATACTGGTGCAGAGTATGGCCAACGTGCCGACGCATGAAGTTGACAGGTGCGTAGAGCAGATCGGGCGAATGGTTCGGGAGAATTGTGAAGTGGTTCGTCTGGCGGTGCCGACCAAGGCTGATACCGCTGCCTTGAGGGAGATTCTGGAGCAGGTTTCGGTGCCGATAGTTGCCGACGTTCATTTTCATTACCAGCGTGCGATTGAAGCAATAGAGGCGGGCGTTAGCAAGATCAGGCTCAATCCCGGTAACATCAGTGATCGCAGGCAGGTGGAAGAGGTTATCAGTGCCTGCCGGGCCAATGGTGTGGCTATTCGGGTTGGGGTCAATCAGGGGAGTATCCGCCCACGCGGCAGTGATCGCTCTGGTGAGGACGGCAGTAAGGATATTGCCACATTGATGATCGATAAGTTGGGGGAATACGTAAGAATTTTTGAAGATAACGATTTTGATAATCTGGTGCTTTCGGCCAAGTGCCATGACGCGGCAGGTTGTATCGCAGTTAATCGGGCGATAAGTGAAAAGTTCGATTATCCACTGCACCTGGGTGTAACGCACGGGGGGACCGTCCGAACAGGTGCGGTGCGCTCGGCGGTTGGGATGGGCACACTATTGGCCGAAGGTATCGGAGATACCATTCGCGTTTCGCTGACCGGTGATCCGTTGGTGGAGATTGCCGTGGCGTGGGAGATTCTAAACACGCTGAAATTGCGCGACCGGCAGGGACCGGAGTTGATCGCCTGTCCTACCTGCGGACGAACTGAAATCGATGTCGCGGCTATGGCCGAGAAAGTGGAAAAGGTACTGGCAGATATTAAATCGCCCATTACCGTGGCGGTCATGGGATGCGTGGTGAACGGGCCGGGCGAAGCGGAAGGGGCGGATGTGGCTCTGTGTGGCGGAAAAAATAAGGCCGCTATTTACCGCGGCGGACAAAAAGTCGCTACCGTAGCTGCCGAGATGGCTGTCGATGCACTGATCGAGCAGGTGAAAATATTTATCGACGATCAAAACACAAAATAAACCGGTACACAACACACAATCGTGGAAGCAATATTTAAAAAGTCAAAAACTTAAGGTGAGTCAGGTATGCAACGATACAAAACAGAATTTATAGAGTTTCTGGTCAGGTCCGATGTTTTGACCTTTGGCGATTTTGTTACAAAGAGCGGGCGGCAGACGCCTTATTTTATCAATACGGGAAAATACCGTACGGGCCGGCAGTTGGCGAAGTTGGGACGGTTTTACGCCTCGGCTCTGATAGAGTATTTCGGGCGTGAATTTGATAATCTTTATGGGCCGGCTTATAAGGGCATTCCGCTGGCGGTCACTGCTTCGATCGCGTTGAGCGAAGAGCATGACTATGATGTGTCGGTCAGCTATAACCGCAAAGAGGCAAAGGACCACGGTGAAAAAGGGGCGCTGATCGGACATCGGTATGAAGGGGCCGAGCGGGTGGTGATTATCGAAGATGTTATTACCGCCGGGACGAGCGTACGCGAGTCGATGGAGTTGCTTTCCTGTCAAGGCAGCGGTCAAGTTGTCGGAGTGATCGTTTCGGTGGACCGTATGGAACGCGGAGAGGGTGATCTGTCAGCGGTTCAGGAGATCGGGCGGAAATTCGATCTGGCGGTTTACTCCATCGTTAACGTCAAAGAGATTATTGACCATCTGCACAACCGGGCCATCGATGGTAAAGTCTATATAGACGATGCGACAAAAGAGAAAATGGAGGAATATTTACGACAGTATGGCGTATAACCGCTGTTATGGTTATCGGCTGATACAGGTTGTTCGTAAAGCCGGCTCGAGGATCGCTCCCTTTGGCAGACTCGCTTCGGCAAGCCCAGGACGGGCAGTACAAAAATTTTGCGGACTCGCAGGGATTGGTTTATCGGGCTAATTTTTGCTTGACATACATGAGCCGAGTGTGGTACCATACTATCTCATGTGTGTAGTTATGGCCTCCCGGAGGCGAGGCAGGTAATTATGGGGCAAAGAGAAAAGAGATCGTGCGAATATCTAATCAAATATCCATTCTGACGGTGTGGTTTGCGATATTATCGGTCTTGGCGGTAATGTCGGCTAACGGGGATGTAAATCGGGCGGGTGCTCCGGATGGCGGGATGTGGAAATCGCCAGGTAGCCATCGCGGTCAGGACAGTCAGACATATAAAGGAACGGGCAAAAAGCCTTTAAGATACGTTGCGAATGAAATAGTTGTTAAATATAGTAATGGTGCGGCTGAGAAGCTGAGAAAGAACCTGGCTCAGGGGAAAAGGTTAGATGAAGCGGGGCTGGGCGTGGGTCTTGATGAGTTGCACCGGCGATATCAAGTTAAAAAGATCAGTAATGTTTTCAAGGACTTCGAAGCCAAAAGGAAACGGTTAGAAGCCCTGAAAAGCAAAGATAATTCCTCGCTGAGCAAAAAAGAAAGACGCCGGCTCAAAAGGCTAAGGCGGGCGCCTGAGGGAATGGAGGTTCCCGATCTGGCGGGGATATATAAACTGAAAGTTGAGCTTGATGCGGGAGAGTCACTGGAAGATGTGGTGGAGGCGTATAACGACAATCCGGATGTCGAGTACGCCGAATTGAATTATATCGTTTCGATATGCGTCACGCCAAACGATTCTGACTATCCTATCCAATGGCCGCTGAATAATACGGGACAGGATTACCCGGAAAGCGGCAGATATAATCACCCGCCTGGGACTGACGGTTGTGATATAGACGCACCCGAGGCGTGGGATATATATACCGGTGGTTCGGATGTTGTGGTTGCGGTTGTCGATACCGGGGTGGACTACAATCACAGGGATTTACAAAACAATATGTGGGTCAATGAACTGGAAGCGAACGGAGGCACTGGGATTGACGATGATGGCAACGGCTATATCGATGACATATATGGCTACGACTTTGTCAACCGCGACAGCGATCCTATCGACGATCATGGTCACGGCAGTCACTGTTCGGGGATAATTGCGGCTCAGGGCAATAACGGTTTGGATATCAGCGGGGTCTGCTGGGACGGTCAGATAATGGGTCTTAAGTTTATGAATGAAGATGGATTCGGCCCGACAAGCGGTGCGATGGAAGCACTTTACTACGCGGTGGAGGAAGGGGCTGATGTTATATCCAACAGTTGGGGCGGGGGCGATTATTCCGAAGCGATGGCGGAAGCGATTAATTATGCTCATAGTCAGGGTGTGATAATGGTAGCGGCGGCGGGTAACGACAATACCAATGAAGTCCATTATCCGTCCAGTTACGAATATATGATTTCCGTGGCGGCGACCGATTCGAACGATCAAAAAGCGCCGTTTTCCAATTATGGTAACCTGGTTGACGTGGCGGCGCCTGGAGTTGACATTTTGTCTTTACGGGCTGCCGGAACGTCGAGAGGCACAGTATATGACGGTTACACAACAATTATCTCAGGCACATCGATGGCCTGTCCGTATGTCGCGGGCGCCTGCGCGCTGTTACTGGCGGTGAATCCGACCCTGAGTTGCACGGACGTATATGAGATTCTGATGGAGACGTCCGATCCTATCGCCGACGGGATTTGTCTGTCAGATGGACGCATTAATATTTTTAACGCTGTGCTTTCGTCTGCCCCTTCTGCAGGTGTGGTTAAGATTGAGGATGATTTTTATTCGTGTTCCGGCACAATAGATATATGGCTGGCCGATGGTGATCTGGCCGGCGGCGGTATCGAGGAGGTGTCTCTTTCCACCACCAGCGGAGATTTGGAAACGGTCAGCTTGACCGAAACGATCGCTGGTATCGGTGTTTTTGGCGTGGCAATTTCGAGTTCGTCCGACACTGTGAGCGTTGAAGACGGGACACTGCAAATGGTCCATAATGACGTTATCACAGCAACGTACGAAGATCAAGACGACGGCACGGGTAATTCGGCAGTGGCAACCGATACGGCCGCGGCCGATTGTGAAAGCCCGGTTATAAGTAATGTCGAGATTGACCCGGCAGGTCCTAAGCCTGAAGTCACCTTTGAAACCAATGAGCCTGCATCAGTGTTGGTGCTGTGTGGTCAGAGTTGCTCTGAGCCTAATGAGATCGTGCGCGTGCGCATGAGTCCGGCGACCAGCCATAGCATAGAATTAATCGGTGTCCTGCCAGAGACGGATTATTTCTTTGTTGTCGAGGCTACCGATGCCGCCGGTAATAAGACAACCAGCTTATGCTATCCGTTTACCACCAATGGGCCGGGTGAAGTCTATGTTCCGGGCGAATGCGATACTATTCAGGAGGCAATCGACCGGTCATGGCACGGCGGCACCGTGCTGGTGGCAGACGGAAGATACATCGGAACGGGAAATCGCGATATTGATTTTGGTGGAAGGGCTATCACGGTAAAAAGTGAAAACGGTCCTGACAATTGTATCATCGATCCGAGCGGCACGGAAGCGGAGCCTCATCGCGGGTTTTATTTTCACGGGGAGGAAGACGAAGAGTCTGTCCTGGACGGTTTTACCATTACCAACGGTTATGCGTACGGCGATTTTGATGTACGTCCCGGTGGCGGCGCGATCCGTTGTGACGGCAGTAGTCCGACAATTATCAACTGTATGTTTATTGGAAATTCCGCTGGTATGGACGGCGGGGCGATAGATAACACCGGCAGCAGTCCGACGATTATCAATTGCACATTCATCGGTAATGCGGCGGTCGGAAACGACGGTGGCGGGATGAATAATATTTACTCCAGTAGTCCCACTATCGTGGACTGCGTTTTTATCGGTAACTCTGCTATGGACTGGGGCGGTGGAATACGCAACATTTACTACAGCGACGCAACGATTATTAACTGTACGTTCAGCGAGAATGTTGCCGACGAAGGTGGGGCGATTTTCAACTTTGCCAGTGCCCCGACGATCACCAACTCAATGATCAGCGATAACACGGCCTGGATGGGCGGCGGCGTTTATTGCAGGGATGGCAGCAAACCAATCATAACCAGTTGCACATTTGCCGGAAATATTGCGGATGGCGGCAGGAGTTTATATGGTGCCGGGGCGGTTATCACCAACTGCATTCTCTGGGGTGGTGGCGTGGAGGGGATAACCGAAGTGGACGGTGACGCTTCGATTTCATACAGTGACATTCGTGGTGGTTATTCCGGCGTGTATAATATCAACGTCGATCCGTTTTTTGTGGATACTGCAGGCGGCGATTACCATTTGAAAAGCGAAGGCTGGCGTTGGGATGCCCAGGCTGAAAGTTGGGTACAGGATACGGTAACCAGCAGGTGTATCGACGCGGGCAATCCGGCATCATCGCTAGGTGACGAGCCGATTAGCGTGCCGGACGATCCGGATAATCAATGGGGGGTAAACTTACGGCTTAATATGGGCGCTTACGGCGGCACGACCGAGGCGAGTATGGCTCCGCATGGTTGGGCGATGCTGGCGGATATAACCAATGACGGTGTTGTCGATTTGGAAGATTTCAGCAAACAGTCGTCGGATTGGCTTGTAACCCGGGAAGAACAGCCTGGTGATTTGAATCGAAACGGTACGGTTGATTTAGCGGACTTTGCCTTGTTTATCGATGATTGGTCCCGGATGACAAGCTGGCACGAGAATTGACAATCGTAGTAGTGTTTGCTAGAAGCTGTATCGGATCGCCGAGTAAATATTGGTGTTATTGTGAAGCTGTCCGAAGGCAGTGTTGGGGTAATCTCCCAGGAACACATTTGCTCCACATTCGACGGTCAGGTTGTCGTTAATTTTGTAGCTCGCGCTCGGCCGTAAGTATGCGTCCTTGTCGGTCGGGGAGAAGTAGGTGAACATGTCCAGACGCAGATTTTGCTTCAGCAGCAGTCTGGTCAGCCGCATGGTTATCAGATGCCTGGTACGGTCCCGTAAAGGTAGTTCTATCGGCAGGTTGGCATAGTAAGTGCTCCAGTCGGTCATGTATTCCAGGTAATATTGCAGGCTGGCCGTATAACCTTCGGAAAGTTCGCTGGTGTAGCCGGTCAGAAATCGCAGTTCAGAATTATTTACGAGAGGATCATTGCCGCTTTCGTTGTCGTCGGACTGATAATAACCAAATTCCACATTGCCCGTACCGGTGACCATGTCGCCACGCAAACTGGCGCCATAAACACTAAGATCAGGGAAAAAAACCTCTTCGAATAGTATTGTGCCGCTGGGACTTTTCCAAAACCCACGATATGCGTAAATGGCATATTCACAATTGTCAATGTTCTTATACAACCGCACTGCTATCTCATCATCCTGAAACCAACGATCTGGTGTGTCAGTACTGATAACGGGATCGCCGGTGATCCCGCCAAATAAAGGGTCGTAAAACGAGAGTCTCTGACCGGTCGGATAGCGGTCAGGATCGAATTTTGGAGTGTAAACCACATCAAGATTGGCCCAATCGCCGTGGAGTGTCAGCTTGGCGGCGTCAGAAGGGGCATTGAGATATTCCTCATCTCGACCAATGTAGAACGACCGCCAATCTTTGGGAAACAAATCGTTTATAAACACCAGATCGCCGGTTCCCCAGGTAAGAATCTGCCTTCCCACGGTGACATCCGAAAAACCAAAAAGGTTAAAGGCGATATTCCCTTCACGCAGATCGAATTCGCCCTGTTCAGTTACCATATCCCCAATCGCATCGCCCTTAAAGTTCAGTTCGATTGCACTCAACCTCGAGGACGTCTGAAGTTGCAGCCGGGTTTCTCCCATCAACATGTCGTCTTCAAACGCGTCTTTGACCAGTCGATAACCGACCCGACCCTCCAAAAAACCGTGGATTTTCGGTATATTCTCCTTTGGCAAATGGCTGACTTCTTCCGTATCACCCAGTAAAATATCTACTTGCTTTACCAGAGAGCCGTAATCTTCCCTGCTTTGTGCCGCCGCTTGACTGTGCAGAAACAAAACCACCACTGACAAAATCAACAGTACTGTTATGTGTCCGACAGAATTCATTTATTTGTCTCCCACAACAAAAACTCCAAATGCGGTTGCCAGTACTGAAAACGGCGATATCAGCGTACAGATACCGCCTGCACACATATTCCTCGACTATAATATCGTGTTTATCCAGCCATTTTCTCCAAGGAAATTGAAATAAAAAGACTTGACCGGGCCGATTAGACCGGTAGAATTGCGCCCACGTAAAAAAGTGTTTGGTATTTGTAAATGGGATGGTTTGATGAGGTTTTAGAGGAGCTTACACTATGGAAAATTTAAACTTGATTGTTGCTGCTACCTGGCAATGGGTTGTTGCAATCGTTGGTGTTGTTTTGATTGTAGCGGCACTGATTCTCAAAAAACGCGGCGATGGCGGGTGAAATGACAACAAACAGCATGACAGGGCTTCAAGCGGTGAGAGCCGATCTTCTTCCCCGTCAACTGCTGGCCCAAAGTATCAGTACTGCGGCAACTGTGGCAACAAGCAGAGTAACTACCGCAACGAGACCAAGGGTGTCCTTGAACCCTTCCGGTACAAAGCCGAACGGTTTATTTGCCGTCTCCAGTGATTGTATCAGCACCCGTTGTGGCAGACCAAACTGGCCGGAATCGTCGATTGTGGTTCGTTCCGGCTGCTGTTTGGATGTTTGTTCTTTGCCCTCGATCTCAGCCGGTTCTTCCGTTACTATCCGCTGGGCTTGGCTTTCCTCGGTATCTTCGTCCACTTCGACCGTGGTGTATTGAGCTTGTGTGTCTGTTGTTTTTTCCTCTTCCTGCGAGTCCATTGCCAGGTCTGGCAACTGATCGATGATCGACAGTGCTTCGTCGATTTCTTCGTCCTCTGTTATCTCCTGGGCAGCCTGGGACAAAAAGTCATCGATGTTATCTTCACTAATTTCTTCCTGACAAGGCGACCCTTTCTCCTGGACAGTTTCACTCTCGGAGGATACTTCTGCGTCGTCTTGTTCGATGTTTATTCCCTCGGTCAGGTTACTAAGCTCCTTTTCCAGTTCTTCCAGGGTACTGTCAACCTGGTCGAGCTTGTCACTCTTTTGGGTCAGATCCATGTTCTTCTCTCCCCCGGTTATTTTACGGTTGGGTGTGGACCCGCCGGTAGTATCCACTAAGTCCATCGCAGGGTCACTGCTCGATTCGCCTAACTGGTTTTCTAAGTCATCCAGGGAGGCTGTTACGTCCGACAAAAGACTGTCTATATCGGACGGGTTTGTCCTTTTCGAGGGGGTTTTGTCGGATTTAGATTTATCTGCCGGGTCCTTCGAAGAATCTGTGGTCCGACCTGGCGAATCTTCAGAATTGTTATCAGCGGCCGGCGTCTCCGGATCGCGGTTAACCGAATCTTTATCTTTTGACGATTCCTCAGACATATTTTTTATCTTCTAATTAGGGTTTTGCAAAACCGAGGTTAAACATATAATGTTGGCAATAGCATCCAGCCAAACGAAAACTCAGAACCAAACGGAGTTGTGTGAATTCGAACTAACATAAATATTTTACCGTCCTTCCGGGCACAATTTCACCCAGACTAAACGCTTTAGCCTCTATCGGCTGAAAAACACTGGTAATCTAGGGCCTGTCAGATAATTGTGATAAATAAATGGGGAGTGGCTGTGAAAATATTTCGTTTTTATTGTCGTCCGATAAAAAAGGCCTCTATAGAGCTTTCTGTCACTGAGGCTCATCATCTGGCTGCGGTGCTGAGATTGCAGGCAGGTGATAAGGTCGAGCTGTTCGATGGCAGTGGAACGCTGGCGGTTGCCACAGTGACAACCGCCAGGACCCGTAAAGCTACAGTGCAGGTGGAACAGTTACAGGTTGTACCCAGACCCAAAGACCAGCGAATAATCATCGCCCCGGCGGTTGCCAAAGGCGATCGCTTTGACTGGCTGATCGCCAAGTGCACCGAGCTTGGCGTCGATCGGATATGTCCGATATTATTCGAACGGACCGTCAAACAACCCAAGAATCCCGAAATCGCCCAGCGGTGGCGGAATTTGGCAATCGCGGCGGCCAAACAGTCCGGTCGGCTGTTCCTGCCACAACTCGACTTGCCCGTGCCGCTGGATCAGATATTGGAAACGGTCAAAAAGGATTATCTCCAGATGCGAGTTCTGTTCGGCAGCCCTGAAGGAGGGCCGCTGGTTCAGCAGGGGCATGGTGATGCAGGCGAAGGCAGCGATGTGGTGGCATTTATCGGTCCTGAAGGCGGGTTGACCGACGAGGAACAAATGCTTCTGCGAGACCACGGCGGCCAACCTGTCCGCCTAAGCGATGCCATTCTTCGGGTGGAGACCGCCGCTGTGACTTTCGCGGCCGTACTCACCGCCCAACGCGATTCCCTGAAATAATATGTACAAATGGCCCTTGCTTTGGCTGGGCAAATCCGGTATCCTGCGGGGACTAATTATAGTATAGTTTAGTCTCTTACAAGTGGATTTGTGCGCAAAATGGTCACAAAATATTTACCTCAATACAAATTCTCACATAACCCTGTTTGGTTCCGGCCCTTGCCGGTTTAGGAGTTGAACTAATGAAAGCACTGGTGAAAAAGAGACCGGGACTCGGTCTGGAGATGGGCGATGTGCCCGTTCCTGTAATCGGTATCAACGATGTCCTTATTAAGATACGGAAAACATCTATTTGCGGTACTGATGTTCATATTTATAACTGGGACGCCTGGGCCCAAAAGACGATAAAGCCGCCTATGACCATAGGCCATGAATTTGTCGGAACCATCGAAGAAATAGGTAGTAATGTGCATGATTTCAGTCCGGGTGATCTGGTCAGCGGCGAAGGACATGTTGTTTGCGGTCGCTGCCGAAACTGTTTGGCCGGGCGGAGGCATTTGTGTCGGGATCCGAAAGGGATTGGGGTTAATCGGGACGGCGCGTTCGCGGAATACTTGTCTATCCCGGTTACGAATGTATGGTACTGTGATCGTAATATACCATTGGATGTCCTTAGCTGTTTTGATCCACTGGGTAACGCGGCACACACCGCCCTGTCTTTCGATCTGGTGGGCGAAGATGTATTGATAACCGGGGCCGGTCCCATCGGGATAATGGCAGTAGCAGTCTCCAGGCAGGCCGGGGCACGTCATGTGGTGATTACCGATGTCAATCCCTATCGTTTGGAGCTGGCTAAGAAAATGGGAGCTACTCTGACAATCAATGTCAAAAACGAAAAAATTGAGGATGCCATCAAGAAACTGGGTATGCATGAAGGGTTCGACGTCGGATTTGAGATGTCCGGCAATCCGGACGCTCTGCGTAGTATGCTGGCCAATATGTGCCATGGTGGTAAAATCGCCATACTCGGAATACTGCCCGAAACCTCCATCGACTGGGATTATGTGGTCTTTAACGGGCTGACCATCAAAGGCATTTATGGCAGGGAAATGTACGAGACGTGGTATAAAGTAACCAGCCTGATCCAGTGCGGTATGGATATATCGCCGGTCATCACGCATCGGTTCCACTATACCGAGTTTATGAAGGGTTTTGAAGCGATGCTTTCGGGTCGATCCGGAAAAGTCGTTCTGGACTGGGCGGAAGAATAAGAAAATAGTGGCGCAACCTGTGCCATAAATACAAATTTTAACATAGGAGCAAGCCATGTTTGGCACAATGAAAACTCACCTCTCAAAGGAACTGGAACAGATAAGCGAAGCCGGTCTTTTCAAGTCGGAACGGATCATAACCAGTCCGCAAGCCGCTATGATCTCGGTGCAGAGTGGGCAGAAGGTGCTGAACTTTTGTGCCAACAATTACCTGGGATTGGCCGATCATCCGGAAATAATCAAGGCGGCCAGGGAAAGCTATAACAAATGGGGTTATGGACTCTCGTCGGTGCGTTTTATCTGCGGTACTCAGCAAATCCACAAGCAGTTGGAACAGAAAATCACCGAGTTCCTGGGGACCGAGGATACGATTTTGTATAGTTCATGTTTTGACGCCAACGGCGGCCTTTTTGAAACACTGCTGACCGCCGAAGATGCGGTCATCAGCGACAGCCTCAACCATGCGAGCATAATTGATGGCATAAGGCTGTGCAAGGCGCAGCGACTGCGGTTCGTAAACTCCGACATGGCCGATCTTGAAAACAAACTTAAAGAAGCCTCCTCAGCAAGATTCCGAATGATCGCTACCGATGGGGTGTTCTCCATGGACGGTCTGATTGCCAGGCTCGATAAAATTTGCGACCTGGCGGACAAATACGACGCCTTGGTGATGGTGGACGATTCCCATGCGGTGGGCGTGCTGGGACGACATGGCAAGGGTACTCATGAACATTGTGGCACAATGGGTCGCATGGATATTATTACCGGCACACTGGGCAAGGCCCTGGGCGGAGCCAGCGGCGGATACACCAGCGGCAGAAAAGAAATTATCGATATGCTTCGGCAGCGGTCACGCCCCTATCTTTTTTCTAATACGCTGGCGCCCAGTATCGTCTCGGCATCGCTCAAGGTGCTGGAACTGTTGTCAAGCTCTACGCGTTTGCGCGATAGACTGCACGAAAATACCGCCTATTTCCGAGAGCAGATAAACAAAATCGGACTGGATGTTGTTCCCGGCGAGCATCCGATTGTGCCGGTTATGCTGGGAGACGCCACGCTGGCCCAGAAAATGGCGGATCTGCTTTTGCAAAAGGGCATTTACGTTATAGGCTTTTCGTATCCGGTGGTTCCAAAAGGCATGGCCCGTATTCGCGTTCAGATATCGGCGGCGCACAGCAGGGAAGACCTGGACCTTGCCGTCGAAAAATTCGCCGAGGCTAAACAAGAACTGGGAATCTGAGCAATACGCAGGCAAACGGTTGTTTAGCTCCTGTTGCGGAAAACAAAAAAAAACAACTCTCACCCCCAACAATCTTCTCCTGGGCGGCCTATCAGCCCACAAGGCCTTCTTCCCTCGTTTATTCTTTGGCGCATTTTAATCTGAAGCGCAACGCTTCAGATTAAAATGCGCCCGACAAATAATTGTTCGTCCGAGAAATTTACCTCCTCCTGTGGTATCTCCTCTGGCCAGGGCAACGGCGCATAGATCGGTCGATTCATAACGGCATTAAGCTGAGCAACCACAGGCCCACGCAAATCACGTAGCCCAACCAAACGATCTTCCATTCTACCGATATCGATCTGGAACCTCAATACCGCTGTTTGATAAGTTTGTCCGCTTTCGTATTTACTCCGAGCCACTTCTTCCAGACTGCCCAACAGCAAAAGGTTTTCTTCCGTTAAGGCCCAACACGGGTTTCGATTTCATAGCTATAACTGAATTGCGGGTCCGGCAGCGAGTTTACTTGTGGCACCTTTTCCAGGGCGGTTTTCCAGCGATTAAAAGCCGCTTCAAGGCCGGCATTATTCAAAGCAGCGTATGCCAGGCAATCCGCAAAAGTTGTTTTGTCAGCAAACCGGGGCAATTCATCTTTGGTGGTTTTTCTGGTATATCGCCCCGGTTCCCCGCCAATCAACAGACTCGATACATGCTTCTGTCGAGTACAGCCTGATACCGCAATCACAGCCAATATGGCAAAAACGGTTTTCGTTCATATCTGACCACCATCACCGGCCTTCAAAGACATCTTTTGCGACACTACACCGCCGCCGAGCAATTATGTCCTTAAAGTTCAATATTTCAAGCACATCATCAATTTTGCGGCGATTCCGCAAAATGGGCATGATAATCCCCGGCAGGGCCAATTGTTACGACATCGCCAAAAGGATGGTTAAACGTCGATTCTGACGCCCAAATGGCGTTTTTAGGCGTGAATATCGACTTTTGACACCAACATCAATATTATTTGCTGTTCAATTCCCGGCCACCGAAAAATTATAGTCGCTTTTTACGAATAAACCATATAAGATAAGACTGTCTGTCCCCGTAGCCCAATTGGATAGAGCGCTGGCCTCCGGAGCCAGAGGTTGTGGGTTCGAATCCCGCCGGGGACGGTTCCATATCGCCGCATATTGGATGAAATCTCCAGGATCAGGTTGTTGGATGTTGTCATGCCCACCCGCGGCGGCGGCGAGATTCGCCGTCGTTGTATCTCACAGCCAACTGATCATCAGGCCCGATGTCCCAGGACAATGTTTCTGTTGACAGTTGTGGTTGGCACAGAGACAATCGTGATACGACGAGATCAATCAGCGACGGACCGATTATTTTATCGCTAACCCTTTAATAAATGATGGATGCGTATGAATTATTGTTATTTATTTTGCCGTAAGCCTTGGCGGAAATATCATTTGAGGCGCTATCGCAGGGTCGTCGGACAGGCTAATGAGCTGGAATCAACGCTTACCGGGCTATCCGATGGTGATTTGGCCCAGCAGATCAAAGAGCTGCAGTCCCGCGCTCAGGCAGCGAGCAATATCAAGGTGTTTTTGCCAAAGGCGCTGGCTTTGGGCCGAGAGGTTTCACGGCGTACGTTGAATATGCGGCATTTCGATGTTCAACTGATGGGGGCGCTGGCGCTGTACGAAGGCTACATCGCTGAGATGGATACCGGCGAAGGCAAAACGTTAATGGCTCCGATGGCAGCGTTTCTGCATCAGCTTGGGCGAGTTGACTGCTGTACTCATATAGTTACCGCTAATGAGTATCTGGCTGCGCGCGACGCCCAATGGATGGGGCCGCTGCTGAAAGGACTGGGGATGTCGGTGGGGCTGATTATTCCGGGGCAAAGCATACAAGACCGTGCACAGGAATATCAACATGACATAGTGTATGCCGCCGCCAAGGAAATCGTCTTTGATAGTCTGCGAGAACCAATCCGCCAAAAAAAAACGCATATCGCCGATGCCATCCTTCGGCCGCAAACCGAACTGCAGCTCGATCCGAAATACGATTTCGCCATCGTGGATGAGGTTGACAGCGTTATGATCGATCAGGCCCGCAGTCCTTTGTCTATTGGCAGCCAAAGTAACACTTCCGCACAAAAAGAATTGTATCTCCATGCGGAAAAAGTTGCCGGCCAACTGGTGCGCGGTGTGCATTACCGACTATTACATGATGACCGGTCAGTGGAAATGAAGGACGAAGGCAAGGCCGAGGCCCGCCGTCATGCCGGCTCGGCATTGCGCCTGCTCCCGGCCGGTCATAAATGGGAACGGTATGTGACCTGTGCCCTGGCGGCCCGCTATATCTATAAATGTGATCAGCACTACGTAGTGCATGGCGGTCGGATTGTTCTGCTCGATGAGTCAACCGGACGCATGATGCCCGGACGACAACTACCGGACGGCATTCATCAGGCATTGGAGGTCCAAAACAAATTGACCCCCTCGGCGGAACTACGCGGGAATTATATGACCACGTTTCAAACTTATTTCCGCAAATACGACAAGCTCTCCGGTATGACCGGAACAGCTTCTATGGAAGCGTTTGAGTTTTTACGAGTGTACGGCCTTGCGGTTCTGCCGATCCCTTCCAACAGGCCATCAAGGCGGAAACTGCTGCCGGATCGGATATACCGAAACCGTAAAAGTAAATACAAGGCGATAATTGATGAAATCCTACAGGTCCACGCTACCGGCAGACCATTGCTGATCGGAACAGGATCGGTGCAGATATCCGAATATCTCAGCCGAGAGTTACAGGCGAAAAATTTGGCGCATGAGGTGTTGAACGCCAAAAACCACGCACGCGAAGCTGAAATAATCGCTAAAGCCGGTCAGGAAGGAAAAATCACCATTATTACCAATATGGCCGGTCGTGGCGTGGACATCATACTAGGCCCCGGCATAGCTCAAAAAGGTGGTATACATCTGATCAGTACGGATCGCCTCCATTACCGCCGACTCGACCTGCAACTGACCGGCCGGGTCGGTCGGCAAGGCGATCCGGCCGACTGCCAATTTATTCTTTCGCTACGCGACGATCTTATGCGCTATGGCAAAAAAAAGAATATCTGCCGACTGCGTATGAAAACACGCGACCGGCGCAATCAGCCAATAAGCCTTCCAGCAGCGTCCAGGCTGTTCGATAAGGTGCAAAACCATGTAGCTAAAATCACCAGCAAACACCGCCATAACGTGTTCAGAAGCGAGAAACATCGTGAAAAACTCAAAGAGCAGGGGCTCTGGGAAGACTGGATGGATATGAGATAGTGGGCCGTCCGACCTTTTTTTGTGGTAATCGAGTGGCAATGTGGTATATTGTATATTGCGACGAGTTGCGGAACTGCCGGTTGGCAGCGGATTGGCAAAGAGCCGATCTTGCGGCTGTCAGCCGCTGTAATGCCCGCTTATTGTAATAGATCAGTTTATTCGACAGGAGCAAAAAAATGGACCAGAATGACAACAATAACAAATCTTTGCCAAATGTTCCCGCCGGCAAGGCGCCCTCCCCGATATCGCCGCCCCATCCGATACCAGTCTATATGTCTGCCTCCGGACCATCTCAAAAGAGCGAGAAACGTTTTTCGGGCGCACTGCTAAGGTACTTTTTTGTACTGCTGCTGATCGGTTCGCTCGTCTTGAACGTATATTTGGCGATTCTCATCAGCTACAACATGCAGACCAACGTGTACCGCGACGGCGAAAAAGAAAACAAGATCGCCCTGATCGATCTGCAAGGCACAATTAATATGGGATCCGCTGACGAGATACGCCGCATGTTGAAACGAGCCGCTAAGGACGAGACGGTAAAAGGCATTGTGCTGGTAGTCAACAGTCCCGGCGGCCATGTGCCGCCCTCGGAGATGATGAACGAATATATCCGCAATTTCAAAGAAAAAACCAACAAAAAAGTTTATGTCTCAATTCAGTCGGTCGGCGCCAGCGGAGCTTACTGGGCCACTGCCGCGACAGATAAAATCTACGCGCAGACAAACTCATCTGTCGGCAGTATCGGGGTCATATCCATGTTCATGGTCGTGGAAAAAACCCTCAAGGAAAAACTCGGTATCGAACCGATCGTTATAAAATCCACACGGTCGAAGTTTAAGGACAAAGGATCGCCTTTCCGTATGCCGACCGAAGAAGAGATGGTCAGCATATCGGAGGATATCGACAAAATTCACAGCCGTTTTGTCGAAGTGGTAAGCGAAGGTCGAAAAATCTCCACAGAAGAAGTCTGGCCGCTGGCCAACGGCGAAGTGTTCGACGGACCTGACGCCAAAGAGAATAAGCTCATCGACGAGGTTGGTTTTCTCGATGACGCTATCGACGACCTGGCAAAAGAGTTGGGACTGAAAGATCCTATGGTGGTCAAGTTCGTTAAGCCTCCGACTATCAGGCAGATGCTTTCAGCCGGGGCGAAAACTATGGAAAATCCGCTGGACATCCAAACGCAATTGGAAAAATGGGCTACCACACCACGAGTCCAGGCACTTTGGCTCGGACAGTAGAAGGCTGAAGTCAAAGATCAAATGTCAAATGTCAGATGTCACGCCACCTCTGCCGTCTGAAAGATGACATAATCAGCCGTCCGCCTAACGACCAGCCAAACTGTAAAGTCAAGGGGAAAATGTTATGGTAAACGAGAGTAACCGGATTTCGCGACGGCGTTTTTGTCAAAATTCATTGGCGGCCATAGCTGCCGCTGAGATGCCTTTTGCCGGTTCTACAGAAAAAATATTTGGCAAAGAGCCGTTAAAGGACAAACCGAATATATTATTCATATTCAGCGATCAGCAGCGATGGGATTCGCTGGAGTGTTATGGATCGCCATTATTCAAAGGGTTGACGCCAAACCTCGATAAACTGGCAGATGAGGGGGTGCGCTTCGAGCACGCATTCACATGTCAGCCGGTATGTGGGCCAACGCGGGCGGTGCTGCAAACAGGCAAATATGCCACTGAGATTGGCTGTTTTCGCAATAATATCGCCTTGCCTGAAAATGAGACAACATTGGCGCATCGGCTATCGAATGCCGGATACGAGGTTGGTTATCTGGGCAAATGGCATTTGGCATCGTCGCCGGGAGCACCGGAGAAAAATTTTCAGACCCGGCCGGTACCGCCAAGGTTGAGAGGTGGATATAAGGATTTCTGGCTGGCTTCTGATGTGCTGGAGTTCACGTCGCATGGTTATGGGGGACACATGTTCGACGACAAGGAACAGAAGCGGGAATATGACCAGGGCCGCTATCGCGTGGACGCCCAGACGGACTGGGCGCTGGAGTATTTGCGCCAGCGAAAGAACGACAAGCCTTTCTTCCTGTTTTTATCGTATGTCGAACCACATCATCAAAATGATCACAATCATTTCGAGGGCCCTCACGGATCGAAGGAACGGTTTAAAGATTACACTGTACCAGGTGATTTACAGGGAACAAAGGGTGATTGGCGCGAGGAAATGCCGGATTATCTTGGATGTATTAACAGCCTCGACAGGAATGTCGGTCGGATTCGCGACGAATTAACAAAACTGGGACTGGCCCGCAATACGCTGATCGTCTATACCTCGGACCATGGTTGCCATTTTTGCACGCGAAACGGCGAATATAAACGTTCTTGCCATGAAAGCTCTATTCGTATCCCGTTGATAGTACACGGGCCTGGTTTTCGTGGAGGCAAGACAGTTGAGAAACTTGTCAATTTGCTGGATGTCCATGCGACAGTATTGGCTGCTGGGCAGGTACAATTGCCGGTGAGCTGCCGTGGGCGGGCTTTGCAGGAATTAGTATCGGGCAAGGCGGACGATTGGCCGGAAGATACGTTTGTTCAGATAAGCGAGTCACAAGTTGGACGAGCACTTCGCACGCACAGGTGGAAGTATGCCGTGCGGGCGCCGGGGAAAAATGGGGCGCAAGATTCAGCGAGTGATTTATATGTGGAAGATTTCCTTTACGACTTACAGAATGATCCGCACGAGAGAAAAAACCTCGTAAGCGACCCGGCGCTCAATAATCTTCGGGCCGAGCTGGCTCAAAGGCTGACAGAGCGTATGATTGCGATAGGCGAGCAAAAGCCTGTTATAAAAGGGACGGTGGAGTAGTGCAGGAGATATTCAACTCCCGCCAGTGACAATCTCCTGATTGGCAGCCCCTTCCGACCGCGTAGCGGTCGAATATGCATAGCCGCCGATGTAGTGAGCCTCAAGCGAACGAAACCCGTGGAACAACATCCACCCAACACTTTCCAGAACCCCGTAGGCATTCAATAGTTATTCCTGTCACTATTGTTCAACCTGATTCGCGCCAATTCGCGTTCATTAGCGGTTAATTCTTAAACCTAATCTCAAATCTGCGTTAATCTGCGTAATCTGCGGATACTATTCTTTTTCGGCTCCTCATAAGAATCTGTACATGGATATGCAAAAAAATGACTGGCTTCTTCATGGGGGCTTTGCCGGCAAACCCAATCTTAAGAACCCCCGGCGCATATACTCCGGGATTGACACCAATGCGATAAATCCACGCAGTCGCTTTCAGATATTGAAATGAATAACGTGCCTCCTCGCAGCCCAACAAACAACCAAGCCCCAACCGTCAGGGAGGGGAAAATCTCCAGCGATATATTTTATTGACAAGTTCCAGCCCCGCCCGTGCCCGCCATCTTCTCTGGTAGGGTGGACTCTTAGCCCACGCGGACTTTCGCGTGTCACCCCTGCGAAGGCAGGGGTCTATCTTCCGACCGCGTAGCGGTCGAATATGCATAGCCGCGGGTGTAGTGAGCCGCAGGCGAACGAAACCCGTGGAACAACATCACCACAATAATTCCTCTGTCATTCCCGCGAAAGCGGGACACGAAGCGAAGCGAAGAGCCGCGATAGCGAATCCATCTTCCTCCGCCCCCGCCGTGCTCACCATTTCCTCCGTCGGGTGGCATCTTCAAACTTGTTTGGAGGTGTTATAACAATTGTACCACACCTGTCTCGCCGGCATCGACTGACATATTAACGTCCTTTGCCCGTCCGTGTTCGTCCGTGTTCGTCCATCTTCCGCCCTGCAAGGGCAAAATAAACCAGCCCAGGGCAACGCCCTGGGTATAATGTCCCCCAATATTTTCTTCAAGCCCTGTAAGGGCGAAATAAAATCCCGCCTGCCACACGCTTGCGTGGGCATGTTTATTCCAACGTAGGTTATGCCGTGCATACCACATATTTAGCCCCCGGCGTATATACTCCGGGATTGACACCAATGCGATAAATCCACGCAGTCGCTTTCGGATATTGAAATGAATAACGTATCTCCTCGCAGCCCAACAAACAACCAAGCCCCAA
>CAZICK010000001.1:0-112743 GCA_964537505.1 uncultured Pirellulales bacterium | reverse complement strand
CTCTGCTCTCCCCCCATTCACTTTTCATCAAAACATAGTACAAACATGGTGTAAAGTAGGTGCAAACATAGTACAAACATAGTGCAAACATAGTGCAAAGTGGGTACAAACCACATCACTTTTCATCAGAATTCATCCGAATTTCGCGGTTTTCGTCACTTTTTTGACCGCTTTTTATGCTGGCTCAGTCGAATAAATGGCCCTTTCTTCGATGAATTGTTATTGACACAGTCAGATGCTTTTCTATAACTGAACCCAAATAATGTTGGCGTCAAAAGTCGATATTCACGCCTAAAAACGTCGTTTAGACTCCAAAATCAACGATTCACAACCCTTTTGACGCTGGCGTCAAAAGTGAAGGCCTTTTTTTTGACCGGTATCCGCCAAACCGTTGTTTCACCGCTTTGCAACAGCCCACAAATGCCCATTTTGCGTAATGTGGATAAGGAGCTTGATTTTGTGGGGAATTCTGCTAACTTGGTTGCTGACATTGTATTACGTGCTGCGGTGGAAATGTGATGAAGACTATTGTGCGTGTAGGCCAAGGCTATGATCTGCACCGCCTGGAGGCGGGGCGGAAGTTCATTTTAGCTGGTGTGGCGATCACCTGGGATAAAGGCCCGGCAGGCCACAGCGATGGGGATGTGGTGTTGCACGCGGTGATTGACGGGCTGTTCGGGGCGGCTGGGATGGGCGATATTGGAGAACATTTTCCCGACAGCGATCCGGCTTATAAGGATATCGACAGCAGTGAGCTGCTGGGGCAGGCGCGGGAAATGATCGAGGCGGCTGGGTATGTTCCTGTCAACGTTGATGTGACCGTCATTACTGAGAAGCCGAAACTGAGCGATTATAAGGGAGAAATGCGGCGTAATCTGGCGGAAATGCTTGGTTTGGAGACCAATGCCGTCAGCATCAAGGCCAAAACCAATGAAGGGCTGGGCGATGTGGGCCAAGGTAAGGCGATCGCCTGTCAGGCGATCGTATCGCTGGCAATAAGCTGAACAGTCTCGAAATTCCGGACAGGACCAATAAAATGACATTACGTATTTATAACACACTGACAAAACAAAAGGAGATATTCGAGCCGGTTGAGCCGGGCAAAGTAGGTATTTATGTGTGCGGCCCGACTGTCTATATGGACTCTCACATCGGCCATGCCGTCGGTCCAGTGATTTTCGATGCGCTGAAGAAATATCTTACCTACAAGAACTACAAGGTAAAACTTGTCATTAACATTACCGACGTGGACGACAAGCTCATTGTCGAGGCGAATCGGCGTGGGATAAGTATCAGTGAACTGGCTGGGCAGGTCAGCGTCAGTTATTTCGAGGCGATGGACAAGCTGGGCGTCAACAGCATTGACGAATATCCGCGTGCTACGGAGCACATCGGACAGATTATCAATCTGATTCAACGGTTGGGCGAGAACGGGGCAGCTTACGAGGTGAACGGAGATGTCTATTTTGACATCAGCAAGTGTGCCGATTACGGTAAGCTTTCGGGCCGGCGCAGCGAAGATCAGATGGAAGGTTCACGTAAGCTGGCGGGCGAAAACAAGCGTAATGCGGGTGATTTTGTTTTATGGAAGAAAGCTACGGACGATGAGATCGGCTGGGATTCGCCCTGGGGCAGGGGTCGGCCAGGCTGGCACATCGAGTGCTCTGCAATGAGTATGCATTATCTGGGAGAGACCTTCGATATCCACGGCGGCGGGATGGATCTGATATTTCCACACCATGAAAACGAGATCGCTCAATCGGAGACTGCCACAAATAAGCCGTTCGTCAAATATTGGATGCACAACGGCCTGACCCGCATCAAGACAAAGTTGGCCGGCTATGAGAAGATGAGCAAATCGCTGGGCAATATCCGTCAGCTCAAGGAATTGCTGGAGCAGTACCATCCGCAGTGCATCCGTTTCTTTTTGTTGAGCACGCATTATCGCCGGCCCATTGATTTTTCGGATGAATCTATCGAAGCGGTGCAAAAAGGCATGATGAACATCTATCGTCTGCTGGATCGCATTGTTCGCTTGGCCGGTGAGGATGTTTATGCCAGCAATTGTAATATGGTTCAGATGACACAGTTGGTCCAAAGTGAAGCTGACCAGGAGGTTTTGGAGGCGGTTACGCAAGATCAGTTGCGTTATCTCGAAGCGCTTGACGATGATTTTAATACAGCGGGGGCTTTGGCGGTGCTGTTTGAGC
This sequence comes from uncultured Pirellulales bacterium, assembly GCA_964537505.1. Lineage (GTDB taxonomy): Bacteria > Planctomycetota > Phycisphaerae > Sedimentisphaerales > SM23-30 > DAINBT01. The sequence continues at coordinate 110,533 of CAZICK010000001.1, read as the reverse complement.
TTCGCAGCAAGATAAATCGTTACATTGATCGGGAGCGGCTGGAGCTGCAGGGAAGTGATCGGGCTAAGCGGTTGGTTTTGGAAAGCGGGCGGATGGTAACTACGCTGGGCCAAATTCTCGGTTTGCTGGAAGGGCCGATCGAGTTAGGCGGCCCAGGCGCCGGTAATGAACTTGCCGAGGGGTTGATGGAACTATTGATAGAGTTGCGTCTTGAAGCTCGCAAGGACAAGAATTTTGCTTTGGCTGATAATATTCGTGACCGGCTCAAAGAGATGGATGTCGTTCTGGAGGACCGGCCTGATGGCACTGTCTGGCGGAAAAATTAGTAGGATGGTCTGGCAGAAGGCGAGGGTGGTCATTAGCAGGGCGTTCCAGACGGGAAAATCGGATGTTGTAACCTCTTGGTACGGCGCAATTTACGCATGGAGGTCGGTTGTTGGCGGGAAAATATTCGGGTGGGTAAAAGAGGCGCTTGCCAAGAGTTAAGCAAGACGTTAAAATCTTCCCAGTCAGGTAAGGGCTGGAATTCCGGTAAAGACCGGTGTTATTCGACAGCGCAATTCGAGACGCGAAAGGAAAACAGGATGGACTTGCCGCCGAGCGAAGCGGGTTTTTATTGGTTTTTGGATAATTAATTGAACTGGAAGCGGGCCTGTTTTCGCCTCAAAGGGCAAAAATAGAAAACAGACAGTTAAGGTTCCGTTTAATTACATTTTCAATTGGCAATAAGAATTGCTTTTGCCGGTTGAGAGGGATCAGATCGTGATATTGGATTCTATATTAGGGTTGTTTTCGTTGGACATAGGTATCGACCTGGGAACCTGCAATACCCTGGTTTGTGTTCGCGGGGAAGGTATTGTCCTGAATGAGCCGTCGGTGGTAGCGGTGCGAAAAGGCACTAACATTGTTTTGCAGAACGGTAATGCGGTCGGTATTGTGGCCAAGGAGATGCTTGGCAAGACTCCAGGGTCCATCACGGCGATTCGGCCTCTGAAAGACGGGGTTATCAGCGATTTTGAGATAACCGAAGCGATGCTGAGTTATTTTATTCGCAAGGTGCATGGTCGGCGTGGTTTGATTCGTCCGCGTGTAGTGATTGCGGTACCGTCGGGAATAACGGCGGTTGAAAAACGAGCCGTGCTGGACTCAGCCGAACGGGCTGGTGGTCGAAAAGTTTATCTGGTGGCCGAACCGAAGGCGGCGGCTATGGGAGCGGGGCTGCCGTTTGCTGAGCCGACGGCTTCGATGATTGTGGATATCGGAGGAGGTACCACGGAAGTGGCGATTATGAGTCTGGCCGATATCAGCGTACGTGAATCGGTGCGAGTGGCCGGCGATGATATGGATGAAGCGATCATTAATCATCTCAAACGGACATATAATCTGCTGGTCGGCGAATTGCGGTCGGAGAAGATCAAGATAGAGATCGGCTCGGCGTCAAAACTGGACAAAGAGCTGACAATGGAAATAGGCGGTCGGGATACGATATCGGGTCTGCCTCGCAAGATTGTCATTACCAGCGAAGAGATACGCGAGGCGTTGAAAGAACCTATATCGGCGATAATCGAGGCGGTGACTCGTACGTTGGAAAGGGTGGAGCCGGAGTTGGCGGCGGATCTGATCGATAACGGTATGTGCCTGGCCGGCGGCGGGGCACTGCTGCGGGGACTGGACACGGTGCTGAGCAACGCGACAGGGCTGGCGGTGAGGATAGCGGATGATCCGCTTTCATGTGTGGCCCGCGGCACGAGCGTGTATCTGGAAAATCTGGAAGAATGGAAAGATACGCTGGAGTCGGATGATACGAGTATCTGACCTGGTAAGCGGTAAAATTAAGCTCAACGATAAAATTTGTTAAGCGGATGGGGCAAGAAATATTATGGCACGGAAGCTACGTGAGCGAGTCTCGAGCAGGCAGCTTTTTGTTTATCTTATGATTGGTGCGGTTGTATGTTTTCTGCTGCCATTGCGTGTCACCAACAGCGTAGATCACGTTTTGTCGATGTTGGTTACGCCGTTCAGCAAAGGCAGCCGCGATTTGGCTGTACCGATTAACAAGCTGCGTAGGGACAGGTCGTCGGGAATATCCGCCAAGTCATATCAGCAATTGGAAAACCAGTTTGTCAACACCAGGCAGGAGCTGCGTTACTACCAAAAACTAACGGAACAACTCTCAATGGTTCGCCAGCAGCTCGGCCTGGAACGTGTGAAGTTTATCGTGGCCAGAGTTACCGGCAGTGACACAAGTAACCTGCGTGAAGTAAAATATCTGGATCGTGGCGCATCTGATCAGGTGCAAATGGGGCAGGCTGTTTTGAGTTGCGTGGAAACGGCCAAGGGAGGCGATGGAAAGGCTGAGGCGAAAGACATTTACCGGATGGCAGTGGTGGGGCAAATTGTGGGGGAAGCCGGCAAGGTGACTTCGAATTTGCAATTGGTCAGTGATCCGGGTTTTTGTCAGAAGGTGGTGATTGAGCCGAATTGGCAGCGAGGGGAAAATTGGCGGGCGGAAGGGCTGCTCAAAGGAAAGGGTATGGGGCAGATCGAGGTGACGATGATTTCCACCAGAGATCCGGTGCAGCCGGGCGATACGGTTCTGTCGCAATTGAAGGATTTGTCGGTGGAGATGATAATAGGGACGGTAATGAGTTGTCGGCCGCAAGAGAACAATCGCGTGGAATGGCAGATCAGCGTGCGGCCGGCGGTGGACCTGTACAACCTGCGGGAAGTGGTGGTGGTTGGAAATTAAACAAGTGTTATATTCAATGGATAGATGTTCCGCATTTCTGGTGATATGATGCGTTGGTTTAGTTTTAGTATATTGTTGTTTGTTACGCTGGTGGTGCAGGTGGGCCTGGCGCGGCTGTTTGGATTGGGGCCGCAGCGGGTGACGCCGGATTTGTTTTTACTGCTGGCGGTGGTGCTGGCGTTTCGTGGTCAGAGGGATCAGGCGATGGTGGCCGGTTGGCTGCTTGGTCTGGCTAAGGATCTGAGCAGTCAGGCGCCACTGGGAAGTTATGCATTTGTCTTCGGACTGATGACATGGGCGGTGATAAGAGGACGTGAGGTGTTCTATGGTGAACATCCTATAACCTTGATAATAATCACGTTTCTGAGTAGTTTTGCGGTAGAGCAGTTGGTGTTGATGATTTGTGTGTATAAGGGGGTTTTCGCCAGCGAGGACTGCGGTGGGCTTTCTGTGATAATAATGTTTTCGGCGCTGCTGACGGCAGGGCTGGCGCCGTATGGCCAATGGATTGTGATGCGATTTCATCGTCAGCTAGGTTTGCCCAGGCGGCGGACTTACGGCCGATAATAAGACAAAGAATTGGCGTAACATCAATTGAAAGGAACGCTGGGAGCGGCGGCGGTCAGTTCTGCCCGGTCTGTTTCGAGTAAGTGGCTCATGTATTCTTTTAGATCTTTCTCGTCAAACTGAGAGAGGAATTCCACGGAGGCGGTGGAATTGAGTTCACGTATGGTGTCAATAAGCTCAGACTTGCTCATGAGTGCTCCATTTTCTGTTTTGGGTTTTGGGTTTTGGTTATCCTGCAAAAAAATTGTTTTTCGTGAGGTGCCGGTCCGTGCGGAGCTAAGCGGTAGGGCTGGGCCTCATCGCTAGATTTATCGACCTTCATGTTTGATTTTCTTTAGCGCTTTTAGCGGTTTGAAAAGAGTTTGAAACGGTGTCCCATAATAACCACGATCAGTTGTCAGAAAGCAGTTGCAGCGGTCAGATGACGGCAAAAAAAAAACAGGGCAAGACAAAAGTTATAAATGTTTGATTGAGGTCGGCGGTTCGTCTGGAAGATAATGTGGCAAATCGCACACTCTCGGCTGAGCAGCCTAAGTTTAAGATATGGAGTTCGGCTGGTTTGATGCTCAGTTACTGGTGTCCGGCCCAATGCGCGTGTTGCTATGTGTATTCGGGTCCTCATGTGGGGGGCGATTCGACGGAGATGAGTGTTGAGTTGGCGGTGTCATGCTGGCGGAGCGTTAGGGCTTTGGCTGGTGAGCGGGGCAAAGTCCATATAACCGGTGGAGAGCCGTTCGGTGATTATGAACGGCTAAGAACAGTTCTGCAGATTGCCTGTCAGGAACGGCTAGGCGGATTGGAAAAAGTCGAGACCAATGCTTATTGGTGTACGGACGAACAACTGGTACGGTCGCGTCTGAGCGAACTCAAATCGTTGGGCTTGAGCAAGTTACAGGTAAGTACGGATGTTTATCATCAGGAATATATACCCATAGAGCGGGTACGATTGGCAGTGCAGGTGGCCCGTGAGATATTAGGTGACTCGGGTGTACAGGTGCGGTGGCGGGATTTTTTGGTTAGCCCTGTTCTGGTAGCGGGCAAGGACGAGGCCCATCGAGCGGCGGCGTTTGCCAAGGCGTTGAGAAGACGTAAAGAACGGATGCTGGGACGGGCGGCGGTGGAGTTGGTTAGTCTTTTTCCCTTAAGAGATTACAAGTATTTTGCCGAGACTAATTGCAGCCGGAGTCTGCTCGGAGCCAGGCATGTCCATATTGACGGTGTTGGAAACGTGTTTTGTGGGACATGTATCGGGATCGTGGCAGGGCGAGCAGGCTCGAACAAAGAAACGTCTTTGGAAGAGTTATGGCGGGATTTCGACTATCGCAAGCACCCTATATTTTCCATTTTAGCAGAGAAAGGGCCAACGGAGCTTCTGGTCCAGGCTCAGAAGATGGGTTATCGGCCGAAAGCCGGTTATGCCGATAAGTGTCATATCTGCTATGACGTGCGTCGATTTCTGTACGAAAGGAACCAATTCCACCGGTTTTTGGGACCGGGCGTTTGCTATGGGCAGGGTTCGGCAGGTTCGGCTGAGCCGAAAGGCCGATAATCAGAAAGTGGATTGTTGTCGGGTCGATTATCGGTCACGATGGATGGATGCGGGTGGGTGTGGAGTCTGGCACAATTGCCACTTGACGATGCCTATGGGAAATAATAGACTTAATAAAGAGGTCAACAGAAGTTGTGACCTTGTCTGCGGTACGCCGGCAAGGGGACGGGTTGTATGTGGACGGCTATTTCTTGAGTAAATAGAGAGTTTTATGTCAGAAGTCAAAGATAACAAAGATAGCGGAGATAGTAGAGAGACCAGAGAGACCAATGTAGATTCGATTTTGGGTCGCCTGGTGATCGACAAGAATCTCTGTACCGATACCGAGGTACGGGAATGCTTTGCGGTGATGAAGAATCTGGCCCGGCAGGGAAAGCCTCACGATCTGACGGATGCTTTGTTGGCCCAGGGCTATGTGACTAAGACGCAGATATCGCGGCTGGAGAAAGCGATCGAAGAGGCCCGTCCCACGCAACGGATTCCAGGTTTTCAGATTCTGGAAAAGCTGGGTTCCGGAGCGATGGCGACGGTGTTCAAGGCCAAGCAGTTGTCGCTGGACCGGATTGTGGCGATAAAAGTGCTGCCGAAGCGGTTGAGCGAGAATCCTGAATATGTATCGCGTTTCTACAAAGAGGGTAAGGCGGCGGCAAAGCTGAATCACACAAATATTGTACAGGCGATCGATGTGGGAGAGTCCGGGGGGTATCATTACTTCGTAATGGAATATGTCAAAGGCAAGACGGTTTATGATGACCTCTCCAAGGGTCTTGTATATTCCGAAGGAGAGGCGCTGGATATAATCATTCAGATCGGCAAGGCCCTGGAGCACGCCCATGCGCGTGGGTTGATTCACCGTGATGTGAAACCCAAAAACGTTATGATCACCGAAGACGGGATAGCAAAGCTGGCGGATATGGGACTGGCCAGAGAGGCGGCGGACGAAGAAACGGCGCAGATTGAAGCGGGCAGGGCTTATGGTACTCCTTATTACATTTCTCCGGAACAGATACGCGGTGAGCTTGATATAGGATTTCGGGCGGATATCTATTCGCTGGGGGCGATGTTTTATCACATGGTGACCGGCCGGGTTCCGTTCGAGGCGCCGACGCCTTCGGCGGTAATGCACAAACATCTTAAGGAACAGTTGGTGCCACCTGATCATATCAATACTTCACTGAGCGTTGGAGTGGCTGAGGTGATCGAGGTGATGATGGCCAAGAATCCTGAGGATCGCTACGGCAGTGTTAAGCTGTTGTTGGAAGACCTGCGTAGTGTTCAATCAGGTGAGCCGCCGTTACACGCCCATAAAGGGTTCGACACGAGGGCACTTGTCGATCTGGAAAGAACAAGCCCACAGGCTGATGCGACACTGGAAGAAGTACTGAATGAGTATCCTCAGCAACTTGGTACGAAAATACTGATTATCGTCCTGACAGGTATGCTGGTAGTATCGCTTCTGGTCATTATAGTGCTGATGGGTAAAAACAGATGAGTAATAGATGGATGACCAGGCCGGTGATTGGGTAACCATTGACTCGTTGGCTGATCGGCTCCTATGGAAGCCAGGAAACTTTTTGACGGTTGTGTTGAGATTCCCATTCAGGGGGATATGGTCCAGATAACCCTGGGGCTGCCCACCTGCAATGGCGTTTGCCTTTTCAGCGGCGTTGAGGATAAAGCGGTTTTATTGCTGACGGGCGCTAATCTTCGCGGAATGGTCCGACGGCGTCTGGCCGAAGACGGCGACAAAGAACATCACAGTCGAATCCGTCCGGTTGTCGAGCGTGTCTGGTTTCGTCGCTGCTTCTCGTGGTTTGAGAGCCGTCTGGCTTACTTTCACATTGCCGCAGAGGTCTATCCCGATAGTTACAAAGAATTCTTTCCGGACCTTAGTGTTTGGTTTGTTCATGTCGATCCTTCCGCCGACTATCCTTTTTTTGTCAAGACCAGGCGTTTTGAGTCAGGGACCGGCTTATATTGGGGGCCTTTTGCCGATGCCAGATCCGCCGGGGTCTGCGTGGATGTTTTGCAGGATATTTTCGATTTGTGTCGTTATCGGGAAGTGCTTGCCCATGCTCCTGACGCTACGGCTTGTTCTTACGGACAAATGAACCGTTGCGTTTGTGTTTGTGACGGCAGCGTTTCGGCGGCCCAATATCGCGAAAATATCGATCGGGCAATCGATTTTTTGAATCGGCCGTTCCCTCATGGTATAGAGGCGCTTCATCAGAAAATGAAAGAGCTGTCCGAGTCCCTGCAATTCGAACAGGCTCAAAGGCTCAAAAAAAAGGTGACCGAAGCAAAAAAACTGCTTTCTCCCGCCTTTCGCTGGATCGGTCGCCTGGAACATTTTCTGGTCATGGCGTTTCAGCCCGGTCCGCCGATCAAGTTGTCCGATTCTCATAGGTGGCAGCCGAGCATCAGTCCTTTTCTTATAGGTCCCGGCTGGGTCGATCAGATCGAACCGTTCCCTTTGTCGGATACCGTCGAGGGCTGTAAGGGGTTGCCCGATCATCTTAATCTTGCTCTTTTGCAGGACAGGTTTGCTCTGTATGGGCGTTCTCAACAGCAGCTTTTTGCGTGGATTGCTCACCTGCTGGATTACCGGCGGAAGAATACCCGAGACAGGGGCCTTTATCTTCGACTGGACAGATCGCTGAGAGATCAACGCCTTGGCATCCGTGCCGACAAAAACCAAGAGATCGACACGTGCATGAGCACAGACGTAAACATTTTAACTGACGAATTGGCCCAAAAAGTCAGCGACCATTTCAAGTGGATGAATAAATGAGAAGACGGCCGGACGAGCACATTATATCCATGCTGAATGAAGACGCCAGGTACGGTACCAGTCGCGTTTGAGTTTGCAACTTTCCCTCTCAGGGTATATTTGTCCGTTCAGATGGGCATTCCGATGATAGTGGCATGGAAGACCAATTCGCCATCGACAACGCCCTGAGCGGCTACTTTGAATCGTCGCGGTCGAGATTCCAGGAATTTACCCAGGAGACATAACCGCTGTCCGGGCAGTACCTGGCCTCGAAACTTGACGTTTTCTATACCGCTAAAACCGAGAAAGCGTTTTTCGTCAGGGTTTGATTTGCTGAAACCAATACTAGCCAATTGGGCGGCAGCCTCGATCATCAGGACGCCGGGCATAAGGGGTCGGCCCGGTATGTGGCCGCGAACCCAAAAATCATTTTCGCAGGTATCCCGGTAGCCGACTATTTCACCGGCGTTAAGGTCGAGATGGACAACAGCGTCAAGTTGGCGCATCTCGAAACGATGGGGATTAATTTCCTCGATAGCCTTGGTGTCGTAAATGATATTGTTAAAATCGATAGTGTGAAGATCTATCAACAAGAGCGGAGGCATACCTTACTCCGAAGTAACGGCTATCCGGGCAAAAAGCATCCCCAGACAGTATTCACACAAACAGTAGTGAGCGGTGACAGAAGGGGGGCACTATTTTTCCCCCCATCACCGGAGGAACCAACTGAGACTGCCAACTCACGACTAACAGCTATTATTCAGAACGAGTCTCGAGAATTTTAATTCTGACAGACTGGGCGATTTCTTTGATTTCCTGCATAGCTTTGCGAACACGGGTTCCGGCAGCTTTGTTGCCACCCTCGGCCTTGATGATATCATCTTCGACGGCTGCCACACTATCTTTTAACTGGTCATATTCCTGCATGAACATTCATCCTTTCGGTAATAATTGTGATACTGTTAATCTCTTACTAGTAAAATCGCACGCAAAATTGTGCCCGCAAAAGCGGGTAATAGTCAAAAAATATTCACACAAATACAGATACAAACGCTCACATAACCCTATTGGGCCCCAGGCCTTCGCCCGGTCAGGCTGCCCACCGTCTGGACAGACTCAATGGAATCGCTCTACATTTTTGGCGAGTTTAGCAGAGGCGCAAAAACTTGTCAAAAATAAAATGAGTAAATATATGGGTTTTGGATGGATTAGGCGGTTTTATTGGCCCGGTTCCCGGCTTCTACAGCCGAATGGGCGTACCAAACAAGCTAGAAAGTTGGTGCAAGTTCTTTTTGTATTCTTATAAATTCTTGTTTTGCAAAGTATTACAAAAGCTCAGGTGGCAAGGTATAGCAGGAATTGCCTGCTGTTATGTGTTGGTTGAAAGGTCGGCGATCTCAGTATGATTGGCGCTGTGGAGGGTATATCGTATGCCGCGCCAGACGATAACCCGGCTAAAAGCTGAAGAAATCAGGCACGCCAGGGTGAATACAGCCAGGAAGGGCTGCAGAAAAATATCGATAAGTGCAGGTACCAGAAGTCGATATCGATCTTCCGGCAGGATTTTCCGGATCATAATCTGTCGAAAGAGAGCTTTGACGATCGAGGCGACCATTAAGAAGACGGGCAACATGGCCGCATAACGGGCGTGGACGGATGAGTTGGCGTACAGATAAAGGCTTACCAGCAGCCCAGTCCAGAAGGCGACGACAAAATGTCCCATACCCAATATAGCCAGGACCCACAGACGGTGCATATAGACCCGGGTTATGATAAATTGGCGTCGCGCGAACGAGAACAGGTCGCGCCATGAAGTTTTTTCGTAGCTGGCAACATAACAGGCAGGGGCAAATATAACAAGCAAATCGGCCTTATGGACAGCGGTCGTAAGAGGATAATCGTCGGTACAGCAATTACGCCACACTTGTGAGAGGTTGATTTGATCGTAGGTTTTACGCTGCAGGGCCATAGCTCCGCCCCAGGTGCTGACCCAGGAATGCGGTCCCATCTGTGAAGCGAAAAAGGCGTTAATGGCGCTGAGGACGGCGCTGCCGATTCGGTTATCGACAGGTACGAACCAGCGGTAACCGGTGGAGGCTCCGACATCTTTGCGTCTGAGTGGATGGACGAGGCTGGTGAGAAAGTGGCTTTTCAGACAGGCATCGGAATCGATGAAAGCCAGCACCTCAAAATCACTGGGCAGAGAATTGCAAACGGTCAAAAGGTTGTGGACCTTTTGAGAGGACGTTTGGGCCGGTCCGGCTATCACCAGATGGGCCTTGACCGGATGTGAATTCGCGGAGTTTTGCTCGATTATCTCGGTTATTCGCCGGTAAGCGGGGTCGGTGGCGCTATCGACGACGAAAAATATTTCGTAATCGGGATAATTCAGATGAAAAAGGGAATTGATATTGCGATCAAAAGTAGTGTCCATGCCTTTACAGGGGCTAATGACAGCGGTACGTGGTTGGTATTTTGAAGGGGTGGGACGGTATTGACGCCTGGTATAAATCAAATTGCGATAGGCTTCGACCAATACCACTGCTTGTATAAGCAGTATGACAGTAGCGAAAACATAATAGACAATCATAGCCTTTTTGCCCGATGATTCATATTGTAGGTAGTTCTGTTATGAGTATAATTGCCCGAGTTTTGCCATGGATCCGGTTCGGCCGGTGATGATCATGACGTCATCGGCCTGCAGGATGGTATCCGGTTCCGGATTGAAGATTGTTTGGTTGTTTTTTCTTTTCAGGGCAATAACCAGGATACCGGCCTGCCGGGGCAGATTGGCCTGCCGCAGGGTTTGGCCGATCAGTTTACTTTCGGCACCAATTAGGTATTGCTCGGCTTCGAGTTCAAGGCCCTGAACTGCGAAGTCGATAAACTCGACCACGCCGGGGCGTGTAAGGATGTTTGCCATGCGGGTGGCGCCGATGACCTGAGGGCAGATGGCTTTGTTGGCGCCAGCCCGGATCAGTCGGGAGACGCTTTCGTTTTTCTCGGCACGGGCAACGATGAGGATATCGGGATTCAGATCCCGCGCCACCAGGGTGGCAAAAACATTAGAGGCATCGGAATCCAGTACGGCTACCAACCCACGGGCTCGTTCGATGCCGGCGCTGCGGAGTACGGCTTCCTCGCTGGCGTCTCCGAGAATATAAAGCAGTCCATCCTGTTCAGCCAGGACGGTCTTGCTGTCGTGCTGATCGATGATGAGCAGTTCCGCCCTGCGGTCGCGCAGGTCTGCACATAATGATCGGCCCATACGACCGTAACCACAAACGATAATATGGTTGGTTAAGGAAGCGATTTTCATATTCACTTTACGTCTCCCTAAAATGCTGCGCATGTGTCCTTCAACGACTATGCTTGCAATGGTGGTCAAGGCGATCGTGGCAGCGGCGATGCCCACCACAATTAAAAACATAATCCAGATTTTCCCCGAGGAACTCAGTTCGGGGCTTTCCGTTCCCCGCATACCGAGAGTGCTGATGGTAACCAGGGTCATATAAAAGGATTCCAGGATGGAGAAGTTTTCCAGCAGGGTAAAGCCCGCCGTGCCAATGCATACGACTGCCAGTAACAGGCCCAGGGGCAGAAACAGATGGTCCAGCGGTGTAAGAGTTGTATTTTTAGGTTTTTGCATGAAAGTTATACTGGCAAATATTCAGATTCCGGCAAGCATTATAGCAGTGATGGGATAGTTGTTCAATGGTCGGATGCGAATTGAAGGTACGTTCTCGGTAGAAAGCCTTTCCTATAAAGAGTGCAGTTCAGTCCTTGAGATAATCTCGTTTTGCAGGTTCCGGCCCAAATCCACGAAATAATCACTGTATCCGGCAACCCTGACGATCAGATCGCGGTTCTGATCGGGGTGTTTTTGGGCCTCGATCAGGGTCTGGGCCTCGATCACGTTAAACTGGATGTGATGGCCGTCGAGCTTGAAATAGGCCCTTATCAGGTCAGCCAGTTTGTCGATGCCGTCCCCGGCGAGCACCTGGGGATTGAACTTCATGTTCAGCAGCGTTCCGCCGGTACGGGCGTGATCGATTTTTGCTGCCGATTTGATTATGGCAGTGGGGCCTTTTGTGTCGGCTCCCTGGGTGGGTGAAATGCCGTCGGAAATAGGTTGGCCTGCCTTTCTGCCGTTGGGCAGTGCGCCCACCACCGAACCGAAATAAACGTGCACCGTAGTCGGCAGCAAATTAACGCGGTAGTGCCCACCTTTGGTATTGGGTCGATCGTGCAGCACATCGTAATAGGCATCAAACACCTCCATGGCAATGCGGTCAGCATAATCGTCGTCGTTGCCGTATTTGGGCGTTCGGTTCAGCAGTTTCTGCCGGAGGAGGTCGTGTCCCTGAAAGTCACTGCGCAGCGCCTCCTGCAACTGTTCGGCGGTCACGGCCTTCTGATCGAAAACGTGAAACTTTACTGCTGCCATGGCATCGGTGAGCGTGCCGATCCCGACCCCTTGTATGTATGTTGTATTGTACCGTGGTCCGCCGTCGTGGTAGTCACGTGCTCGGCTGATGCAGTCGTCCACCACCAGCGACATGACCGGCGACGGCATATAATTGGCATATAACCGCTCAATAACGTTATTAGCCTGGATTTTCAGATCGATGAAATATTTCAGTTGTTTTTTGTACGCCTCCATAAGCTGCTCGAACGAGGTGAAATCGCGCAGGTAACCTGTTTGAGGGCCAATCTGCCGTCCATCACGCGGGTCCAGGCCGTTATTGCAGGCCAACTCGAATATTTTGGGCCAATTGCAGTATCCCGTCAGGGTGCAGCTTTCCTTGCCGAACGCGCTGATCTCTACGCAGCCGCTGGGACCACCGGCCCGGGCATCTGCCATAGTTTTTCTGTTTTGCAGCATTTCTTTGATAATGACGTCGGTATTGAAAACCGATGGTTGACCGAAACCGGTCCGAATCACCCGACAGGCACGCTTGAGGAAACGGTCTGGGTTTTTTGGGCTCAATTGAATACAGGCGCTGGGCTGGGAAAGACGCATCTGTTCCACGACGTCCAGGATCATGTATGATATTTCGTTGACCGCGTCAGTTCCGTCGAGTTTCAAGCCGCCGACGTTGATTAAGGCAAAATCGGTGTAAGTGCTGCTTTGTTCCTCAGTGATAGCGACCTTGGGTGGAGCCGGCTGATTGTTGAACTTGATCCAGAAACACTGGAGCAGTTCTTCAGCCTGCGGGGAGGTCATCGTACCTTCCTTAACTTCTTTCTTATAAAAGGGATACAGGTGCTGATCCAGCCGGCCAGGGTTAAACGAGTCCCATGTATTCAACTCTGTTATTATGGCCAAATGAACAAACCAGTAACTTTGCAGCGCTTCATGGAAGGTACGCGGCGCATGGGCCGGCACGTGCATACAAATCTCGGCAATATGGGACAATTCTTTTTTACGAACCGGGTCGGTTTCCTTCTGTGACAGTTCACGTGCCTTATCGGCGTATCGTCTGGCGAAGGTGATTATCGCCTCGACACAGATTTCCATAGCTTTGAGTTCCTGCTCTTTGTTGTACGCCTGAGGATCGTTGAAGTAGTCGAGTTTTGCCCGGCTCTCGGCGATGTCCTGTTTGAAATCCAGCAGCCCGCGATGGTATATTTTGTCGTCCAGGATAGCATGTCCGGGTGATCGCTGTTCCATGAACTCGGTAAATACCCCAGCCTCGAAGGCCCGATGCCACTGGTCGTTCATGGCCTCGAAGACCTTCTGACGCATGGTTTTGCCTGACCAGAAGGGAATAATTTTTTGTTCGTAAACCCGCCTTACTTCTTCACTTACAACAAAAGAAGTTTTCTCCCGGCTGTTGAGTACACGCAGGTCCTCCATGGTATGGCAGCATAACTCCGGGTAGGTGTACGTGGCCTTGGGAGCCGGTCCGCGTTCGCCGACAATCAGTTCGCCGTCGTTAATGCAGATGGTTTTGTTTTCCATGATGTCTCGAAAAGCCATCGCCCGAAAGACCGGAACCGAGACACACAACAGTAGGTCTTTTTGGTAAAACTCGGTGATCAACTCCGCACGCTCAGTGGAGATGTATGGTCTTGTTTGGACACTTTGTTCACGCAGTTTCGATACTCTTTCATTCATAACTCAGCCACCTATCTTGACTTTGAATCCAAAATTTTGTAATTCCTTCGCTATTGCCATCATCTTCTGGTCACCAGGCGGGGCAGTCTCCAGCAGTTTGTAGCTCCGTGCCAGCCGGGCCGATTTGGCTGGTCCGCCCGGGTTGTAGGGAAGGATATCTACTCTGCTGACGCCATCCAGTACCGATGCGAATCGGCCGATGGCCTCTATACTGGGCAAATCGTCATTGAAACCGACAATGATCGGAACCCGCAGGATAATTGCTTTGCCTGCTGATGCCAGCCATTTGATATTATCCAAAATGACCTCATTACCAATACCGGTAAAACGCTTATGGATTGCGCTATCAGTGTGCTTGAGGTCACATAGAAACAGGTTCGTGTTTTTACTTATTTTTTTTATTATAGCCAATTCGCTATAGCAAGTTGTATCTACCGCTGTTTTTATTTCACGCAGTCGGCACTGCTCCAGCAGTTCGGCCAAAAAATCCGCTTGCATCAGCGGCTCTCCACCGGAAAAGGTGGCTCCGCCACCAGACTGATCGTAAAAAATAACATCTTTTTCTATTTCCCCGATGACTTCGCCGACGCTTACCTCTCGTCCGATAATCTCACGCGCCCCTGCTACACACACCTCCACGCAATCGCCGCACAACGTGCATTTGCTCGGGTCGGTTACCGGTCGGTTGTCAACAAGTGAGATTGCTCCGGATTTACATATTATCACGCACTGCCCGCAACTCTGGCATCTGCCTGCTCGCAGGCTGTGCTCCGGCTGGAAGGCCCAACTCTCCGGATTATGGCACCACTGGCACCGTAGCGGGCAGCCCTTTAGAAAGACGGTGGTTCTTATGCCCGGACCGTCATGGATGGCATACCGCTTGATGTCGAATATAATCCCTTTTTGCTCGGGTTTTGTGCTGTTTTCTCGGATCACCTCTGTAACGTCTCCGTACTTTATGGGTCATTATAGCTTTTGACCGCATTCCTTGCAAGGACAAAGCTGAGTGTCATACCTCAAACGTCGATTATTCTGTACATTGGGTGCTGCATTTTGAGGCTTGACTTATCCATTGTCGGTCGCTAGACTATGCGTTTTACAGGGAGGTCTAAGATATGAGACTACCGGTTAGTAAAGCAACCCCGGCTCGCTGTGTTAATACTGATTTGGCTGCTTGTGATTTTCGATCGCAGTATGAAGCGAAGGAAAAATGCGGGCTTTTTGGGATTTTTGGGCATCCATCTGCCGTGGAGAAGTGCTATTTTGGTCTGCATGCCCTGCAGCATCGCGGCCAGGAATCGGCCGGGATCGCCGTTAGTGATGGTGAATTGTTACATTGCCATACTGGTATGGGGCTGGTCGGTGAGGTTTTTCCGTCGAAAGTTCTACGTTCGATCTCGCAAAAAGGTCATACGGTGATCGGGCACGTGAGGTATTCGACCTCCGGTTCATCGCGGCTGGAAAACGCTCAACCGCTCATGGCGGAATATTCCATGGGGCAGATCGCCGTGGCACATAACGGCAATCTGATCAACGCCATGCTGTTGCGTGACGAATATGAGGCTTACGGCCATATATTCAAAGGCACCTCAGACAGCGAAATCATAATACATCTGCTGGCCAAGCCGACACATATCACCAAACCAGACCCAATGGCTCATGTGCTGCGACACCTGCAGGGGGCGTTTTGCCTGCTGTTTTTGTATCCGGACCGGATTGTGGCGGCGCGAGACTCACATGGGATCAGGCCGTTATGTATCGGCAAGATCGATGGTGGTACGTATGTGGCGGCCTCGGAAACCTGCGCTTTGGATATTGTCGATGCGGAATTTGTCCGTGAGGTCGCTCCGGGTGAGATCGTGACGCTCGACAAGAACGGACTGCACAGCCGGTTTTTTGACGATTCCACAGTGGTACCACCGGCACATTGCATTTTTGAGCAGATATATTTTGCGGACCCGTCGAGCATGGTATTTGGAGAAAATGTGCATCAGGTGCGAGACGCTATGGGAAAACAATTAGCACGAGAGGCGCCTGCAAAGGCTGATATTGTCATTCCGGTACCGAATTGTGCCCGCTGCGCCGCTGGCGGTTACGCCAAAGAAAGCGGTATTCCGTATGCGCGTGGCTTTACGGTCAGCCATTATGCTGGTCGTAGCTTCATCGAACCGCTCCAGCCCATGCGCGACCTGGCCGTCAAAATGAAACTGAACGTGATCAAAGAGGTAGTCAAGGATAAACGGCTTGTGGTAATCGAGGATTCGATAGTCCGCGGCACGACCACACGCGGGAAAATGGGGGCGCTGAGAAGAGCGGGAGCGAAAGAAATACATCTGCGCGTCGCCTGCCCGCCAATAAAGCATCCATGCTTTTACGGAATCGATTTTCCCAGCCGTGAAGAACTGATTGCAAACGGTCGTACGGTGGAACAGATACGGGATTACCTGGAAATCGATTCGCTGGTGTATTTAACGCTCGATGGAATGCTCAGTTGTGTAAAGCACCCACCCACACATTACTGCACGGCATGCTGGTCGGGCAATTACCCTGTTCCGGTGGACGAGGCGGTCAGTAAGTACGCGTTTGAGCGTTATCAGAGGCAACTTTTCGAGTAAGGATTGCATGGCAAAAAAAATCACTTATCAGCAAGCGGGCGTTGATATTGACGCCAATGATCAGATGGTGGACCTGATTCGCGAGAACGTGCGCAGTACGCACAGTCAGCGGGTGATGTATCTGCATAACGCCTTTGCCGGGCTGTTCCGACTGGACTATGGTGAAAAGCTGTTCAAAAGGAATTATCGCGACCCGGTGCTGGTGGCTTGCACCGATGGGGTGGGGACCAAGGTTAAGGTTGCGACCATGATGGGCAGAGTCGATACGGTGGGCATCGACCTGGTGGCGATGAGCGTTAACGATATGCTGGTACAGGGGGCTGAACCGCTGTTTTTCCTGGATTATATCGCGGTCCATAAGCTGAAACCCGCACAGATCAACGAGATGATTGCAGGGATAAGTAATGGCTGCCGACAGGCTGAATGTGCACTTCTGGGAGGAGAAACGGCCGAGATGCCAGATGTCTATCGTAAAGATGAGTTTGATTTGGCGGGTTTTGCGGTGGGAGTAGTGGAAAAAAAGAGACTGGTCACCGGTGAGCTTGTAGAGCCGGGCGATTCGGTAATAGGATTAGCAAGCAGCGGCCTGCACTCCAATGGTTATGCACTGGTTCGGCATATATGTTTCCAGCAGGCCGGCTTGAAAGTAGATCAGCACATCGATCAATTGGGGGAAACATTGGGAGAGGCACTGTTGAGGCCGACCAGAATTTACGTTAAACCAGTCTTGGCGTTGCTGAAAAAATACCGCGTCAAGAAAGTTGTCAAGGCCATGGCCCATATTACCGGTGGCGGACTGATCGGTAATATCCCGCGGGTGATTCCCAATAAGTGCGACGTGGTAATAAACAAAAAGTGGAACGTACCGCCGATATTTGATTATCTCCAGAAGCTCGGACCGGTCGATGAGAAAGAGATGTACCGCGTATTCAATATGGGCATTGGTTATGTGCTGATTGTTCGGCCCAAGTTCACCCGCTCGATCATGGACTACCTGCGCCGACTGAAGGAAACACCATATTTTCTCGGCAAAGTCGTCCGAGGCAGCGGCAAAGTAGTTATCAAATAATCACTGGTGACGCTAATATCACTGGTATGGAAGACTTGTAGGGGCAGGGGTGGAGTACAAACATATTATATGGGATTGGAACGGAACGCTGCTGGATGATGTTGACCAGTGTATAGCGGTGGTAAATGAGCTGCTCAAGCAGCGCGACTTGCCATTGTTGACGAAACAACGTTATCACGAACTGTTTGATTTCCCGGCGATAGATTTTTACCGCCGGTTGGGCATGGATTTCACAAGCGAATCGTATGAAAATTTAGCCCGCGATTACATGGAGCTATATGCCGCCCTGGTGGCCCGATGCCAATTGCAGGCCGGGGCGGAAAAATCGCTGCAAACGCTGAAATCAGCGGGGGTTACCCACTCGGTGCTCTCTGCCTACCATCAACAGCGGCTGGACGAAGCGGTGGACCATTTCACACTTCGCAAATGGTTTATCCGGGTGGTGGGCCTGAACGATTTTTACGCTCACAGCAAGCTGGAAAACGGCAAACAGTGGGTCAAAGAACTGGAATATCAGCCGCGGCATATTTTGCTTCTCGGCGATACCCTGCATGATTACGAGGTCGCCGGCGCGATGGGGGTCGATTGTGCACTGCTCAGTTGCGGGCATCAACCGCGATCCAGGCTGGAATTATCTGGAGCGCCGGTGTTCGATTCGCTAAAGGAAATTGTTGATTGGCTGATGGATGCTGATTAACCCGGCCCCACAAAAAAGGTGCCAGAAAACGAAAAAAAATGTTGACTAACCGGCCGAAATTGTCATAATCGCGCGATCCTGATAGGGGGAGTGAGTGGAGAGTCTGTTGCAACGACTACAGAGGCTGGCGTAACACACTGCAATAGATAGAGTTACGAGAGACAACACCGAATTTTTTTATCACGTATTGGTGAATGGTCTGACGGAGAAAAAAATGATAAGCGTCAAGGATTTACGGCGGAGTTTTGGGCCGATCATAGCGGTGGACGGCATCTCATTCGAGGTGGCCAAAGGGGAAGTATTGGGTTTTCTCGGCCCCAACGGAGCAGGTAAGAGTACAGCGATGAAGATGCTGACCTGCTTTTTACCACCGGACAGCGGTACCGCGACGGTGTGCGGCTATGACATTATCATGGAACCGATCAAGGTACAGCAGTCGTTGGGATACCTGGCGGAGAACGCCCCGGCATACAGCGAAATGACAGTAGGTTCGTTCCTGAACTTTGTCTGCGACGGACGCCAAATCAAGGGCGCCAAAAGGAAGGAAGCCGTCGATCGGGTGGTGAAGCTCTGTTCGGTAGAGTCGGTCTATCATCAGACCATCGAGACGCTCTCCAAAGGTTATCGTCGGCGGGTGGGATTGGCTCAGGCACTGATCCACGATCCGCAGGTGCTGATCCTGGATGAGCCGACCGACGGGCTTGACCCCAATCAGAAACATGATGTACGTCAGTTGATCAATAAGATGGCCAGGGATAAGTGTATTGTTATCTCGACGCATATCCTGGAAGAGGTTGAGGCTGTTTGTACGCGAACAATCATCATTTCTCAGGGTAAGATACTGATCGATACCACACCGAAGGAGATCAAAGAAAAATATAATTGTACCCTGGATGAGGCGTTTCGCAGGATCACAAAAAAACAAATCGCCTGAGCGGGTAAGTGAGTAAATGAGTAGATGGATAAATGAGTGAATCAGCAAGTTGGTGAATCAGTTAAAGAGTTGAACCAGGGAGTTTGGCTTATGAACGGGTTTGGGACAGTTTGCAAAAGAGAGTTGAAGGGCTATTTTCTTACGCCGGTGGCATACGTGTTCCTGGTAATATTTTTGTTTTTTGCCGGGTATCTGCCGTTTAAGAGTCAGTTTTTTGAGGCTGGTCAGGCCGACATGCGCACCTTTTTTACCTGGATTCCAATGCTGCTGGTATTCATGGTACCGTGCGTAGCCATGCGATTATGGTCGGAAGAGCGTAAAAGCGGTTCGATTGAACTGTTGCTGACCCTGCCGATAACGGTTACACAAGCGGTATTGGGCAAATTCATGGCAGCCTGGCTGTTCCTGATAATCGTCCTGGCACTAACTTTTCCCATGCCAATTACCGTTTGTTACCTGGGAGACCCCGACGTGAACCAAATCGCAATGGGATACCTGGGCAGCTTCCTGATGGCCGGGGGCTACCTGGCGATCGGGTGTTTCTTCTCCGCCCTGAGCAAAAACCAGGTAATCAGTTTCATCCTGGCGGTCGCGGCCTGTGCCGCACTGCTGTGGGCCGGACTGCCGACGACGCTGAATTACCTGTCGAACTTCCTGCCCATGTCACTGGTGGGAGCAGTCGAGAACCTGAGTTTCCAAACCCACTTTGACTCGATCCAGCGCGGCGTCCTGGACCTCAGGGACATATCGTTCTTCATTCTGCTGACCATCGGCTGGCTTTGGGGATGCACCGTTGTTATCGAAGAAAGGAAGGCTGCCTGATGAACAGAACGCTCAAAGCAATCCTGGCGGTGATTTTTATCGGCATAATAACGTTTTCCGCCATCAGCATCTGCCGAACGTTGTCGGTAAAGGTTGACCTGACCGAACGAAAACTCTATACACTCAGTGACGGCTCCAAAGCGATAATTGACAAACTCAATCAGCCCATCACGATAAACCTGTACTACGCCGAAACCGCCGCCATGAAAGCGCCGGATGCGATTCGCCGGTATAACAACTATTACTTTTTTGTTAAGGCACTGCTGGAAGAGTATGCCGCCTATGGCAGGGGCAAGGTTGACTTGCAGGTGATTGATCCGAGGCCGTTTTCTGATGAGGAACAGGAAGCACTGCGTTATGGCCTGAAACGATTTCAAATCGGTGAGGAGAGTTTTTTCTTTGGGCTGGTGGCCAAAACCGAATACGGCGCAACCAAATCAATCGATTTTTTCACACCCGATCGGCAGGATTTTGTGGAATACGACATCAGCTACCTGATTGATACGATGACCACCCGCGAAAAACGAAAAATCGGCGTTCTCAGCTCACTGCCGGTTATGGGTGATGACGTCAGTGGTTATATGGCCCAGATGATGGCTATGCAGGGACAAGAGCCCGCTCCGCCATGGAACATCGTGCAGCAACTGCGACAACGCTACGATGTGAACACGGTGGCTACCGAAGTGGAGGAAATTAAGGACATTGATCTGCTGCTGGTTATCCATCCGAAAGACTTTCCGGAAAAGACTCTCTTTGCCATAGACCAGTTCGTCCTCAAAGGCGGACGGACTATCGTTTGCGTCGATCCTCATTGCCTTGCTGATCGACCAGACCCACAGGCCAGAATGAGCGGCCAAATGCCCTCCAGCAGTTCCGACCTTAACGGACTGCTCAAAAACTGGGGCGTCGAGATGCTGGACGAGACTTTCGCCGGAGACGAAAACCTGATGATGACGGTTGCCCTGCGGCAAAACGATCGGCCACAGGCTATCATAGGTCTTATGGAACTGGTCCCGCCCGATTGCTTCAATACCGATAATGTCATCAGTGCCGATCTTAACTTTGTTCGGATGATGTTCAGTGGCGTGTTGAACGAAGTTAATCGTAAAGAAAATGACGAAGACAAAAACGCAAACGCCGCCAGTCGCATCACACCGCTTTTGCAAACCACCCAGGCCGGCAATTCCTGGAAAGTGGATAGCCCATACGAACTGATGATGCCGAACGGGCCGCGATTGATGGCCCATTTTACCCCCGGCAAAAAGCCGATAACCATGGCGTCTCTGGTAACGGGCCGGTTCAAATCAGCTTTTCCTAATGGAATCGATATCGAGGTAAAAAACGATGCCGCCGAAAATGATGAGGAATCCGAAAAAGAAAAACAGCCGGAAACCAAACATCTCACCGGCCTGACCGAAGCGGCCGAATCGACCGATTGTGCCGTGGCTGTCTTTGCCGATGTTGACTTCATCACCGATATGGTGGCGTATCAACAGAGTTTCTTTGGTACCTCTGTTGTCGGAGATAATAGCGCCCTGCTGCTCAACACCGTCGAAAACCTCAGTGGCTCGGGCGACCTGATCGCCATCCGCAGTCGCGGCAACTTCTACCGGCCGTTCACCGTAGTGGAAGAAATCGACAAAAAAGCCAGGGCCGAGACCGCCGAAGAGATGGAAAAAGTTGACGCTCAGATCGAGGCATTCCAGAAGGAACTGGACGAATTAATCAGTCAGGCTCGCCAAAGAGGTGAAACCCTGATTGACGCCTCCGAACTGAACCAGTCAAAAGCCCAGGTGGAACTTAAAATGCGCGAAGCCCAAAAGCGAAAACGTGAATTGCAAAATCAAAAACGTGAAACTATCGAAGCGCTGCGCAACAAACTGCGAAATTTCTGTATGCTGTTGGTGCCGGTGGTTATACTTGTTGCGGCAATACTTTTGAGTATCCGCCGACGATTACTTCGCCGCCGTTATATCAGTCACGCCAGCGACGCGTAGTCAGCAAGTGAGTGAGTGTAAAAAAAACATTTTTCCACAACAGTATAGTCAGCAAATGAGTAGATGAGTTATTGAGTCTGGGAGTTATCAGATGAGTGACAAAAAATTGACAATCTTAGGTATTGCCGCGGCGGTTATGCTGGTATTGGCCGTGGTAACGTCAAAAATTACCAATCGACCCGCAACATCGCAAGCCGCTAGTGCGATGCTTATCCAGGGACTCAATACCGCCGGTATCCACAGTATCGTGCTGGGCCATGGCGACGAAACCGTTACCTTGAAAAAACAGGACAAAACTTTCGTGGTTACCAACAAAGACAATTACCCGGCAATGACGGAAAGGATCAATGTTCTGATTGCATCTGTCTTGGACATCAGGACTAATGAGTTGATTACCGGTAACGCTGCCAATCACGATGAGCTGGAGGTGACCGAAGAAAAAGCCCAGCAAGTGGTGAGGTTCCTCGACGATAAGGATGAATTGATTACCGGCGTAATCATCGGTAAAAGGACAGAAACCGGCGGAACATGCGTCCGGCGACTTGCGGCCGATCAGGCCGCCAGCGACAAGGTTTACCTCTCGGACAATGCCACACAACTGCAATCCCTGGCCATGGATTATATCGACAAAGAAATTTTTAAGGTTACCAAAGACGACATCGCCCGCGTAACGGTTACCAGCCCGCAGGACGCTTACACGATAACCGCCGATGAGGATGGCGCCATGACACTGCAGAATGTTCCTGAAGACAAAAAGGTCAAAACATCCATTCAAAAACAGGTCTTTACCGCCGTGACGAATTTGCAGTTTGAGGATGTGCAAAAGGAATCGGACAAAACCACCGAACTCAAGTTCGACCGAACGTATGTGTGCGAACTAAAGGACTCCACCGTCTGCACTTTCCAACTGGCCCAAAAAGACGATGAAACTTACATGAAATGCAGTGCCGAGTTTACCGACACCACGCAGGTAATAAAAGAACAAAAGGTGGAATCCGAAGAAGCCCTTAAAGAAAAAGAAGCCAAACTGCTGGCCCAGGAAGCGGCGGTCGAGTTTGCTCAAAAACATATCGGCTGGGTGTACAAAATCAGCAGCTATAAAGCAGACAATATGACCAAAAAACTTGCGGACCTGCTCGAAGACAAAGAAAAAGCTCCTGCCGAGGATAAAGCAGCGCCCTCACCGGACAAAAAAGAAACTCCCGTCAATACCGAAGAAAAAACCTCTCCTGATGAGACTAAACAAAACACTCCCCCTGAGACTGAACAAGACGCTCCCTCTGAAGATAAAAAAGCGTCTCCACCCCCGGTGTCATAGCCGGGGGCCTGTCCAACGCTTGCGTGAGCATGTCGAACTCAAACTGGCCGTGCCGCTCGTACCTCATGCCCCGTGCCTGTTGCCTGGCTCACTGTCTGTTACTTACAGGCTCCAGGCCCTGGCAAAAGCCTCGAAACTGCGATCATAGCTGCGCTCCGCATCCGGCGGAAAACAACAGGCGGGCAACTGACGACTCTGCAAATGATAACTGATGCACTCGCAACAGATGCCTTTGTGCGAACAACCGGGATAAGAACAGTTGCAGTTTTCTAAGTTAGTTTCCTTTTTACATTGCATTTTTTCTTCGGCTCCTTGAAATTAAAGTCAGGGGCAGTTAAGCATGTACTCATAACGATTGGGTATATAATCAGGTCTTGATCCCGTCCAGCGACAGAAATGATAATGGCGTAAAAACAATAATGGGCAGCGCTGCCGACATAAACGGATCGATCACGTTGCCGCCCAACAGCTTGCAGGCGAAAGTAGCGACGAAACACCCGCCCGCCCCAGCAAAAGCCAGAAACATTGACGTCTTGGTGCTCCGCTTCTCACGGGAAATGAGCATAGGAAGACCTAGCATCAGCATCACCATGTTGATAACAGGATCGGCAAAACGAAAATGTTTTTCGCTGATGACCTCGTTATATTCAGCCTGTTTGAGACCCCGCTGCAGCAGACCGGTCAACTCGCCGCTGCTCATCAGGCTCTTGTAGTTGGAATTTCGCTGCAGCCATAAGTATTCCGGCGTAAGATCGGACTCGTAACGGGTCACGATTTGCACCGGCTTGATAGCCGCGCCACCGCTGTCACCCGAACCGCCTGAACCGTCTGAAGAACCGTAAAACCAGCGACGGCCCTCGACCAGCAGCCACCCTTTACCATCCCATTTCGCCTGATCGGCGGTGATTTGCCCGACCATTACTCCTTCCTGACGCAAGACAACATTCATATCGGTTATGGTTTGGCTTTGGGGATCGTATTCACGGGCATAAAGCACAGACTGGTCGCGGTCAGGCAAAAGTAAAGTACGCACGATACGAAGATGACCCATTTCATCATGTTGGCGAACCAGTTTATCTGCCAGGCGGGGCAAAATCACTTCCTGATCGAAAACCATCAGCATATTCAGAACAAAACCAAGCAGCACTATCGGAACAATTACTCGCTTGAGACTGATGCCGGAGGCCAACACCACCGTCAGCTCGTTATGGCGGGTCATACGCGTCAGCGAAAATGCCGCCGCCAGCAGAACGATAGCTCCGGAAAAATCGCGGAAAAACTCGAAAAGCTTTGGACCGTAAAATCCTAAAATATTGGTCACCACCTGTAGCGTCCCCGGTGCACCGCCGGGTTTAGTCTCCACGAACTCGTCAAACTCGATGAAAAGATCGATCAGCACCCGCAATGACAGAACCACTGCGATCGCAATCAAATAGTTAAACAAAAACTCGCCGGCCACATAGCGGTCCAGTATTCCGGGCGTCAGGCCAAGATCGATCTTTTCTTTTGATTGTCTCATTTGCCTCAGCGCCTCAGAAGAAACTTATATACCACCGCATTGGCCACAGCTACCACCGCGATACCGGACCATAGAAAAACAATCCCGTTGGTGATATTACCTGGGTTTTGCTCGGCAATATGTTTGCCGGTGGAAATGGTAAGCATACAAAGAACCGCGGGAATAAAACTCCAGCCAAAGGCGGTAAGCAGATGACCGGTACGAAAGATAATTCCTAAAGCTGCCCCCATCAGCACCAGCACCACACAACTTACACCAAAGGCCAACTGGGAGTGACGATCAGCCCGGATCTCAGCAGCCAAACTCTCACAGGCCTGTCCGACCTTCTTACAAAGATTCAACAGCTTGTCAGAAGCGGCCTTTCGCCCGAGCGGAATATTATTTTGTAAGACATTATCTTTCAGAGAAAGATTCACTGCCTCGCGAACAATCTTGTCCGGCAGGACGATCGCCGGCAGAGAATAGTTCAGAAGACGCGATTTACGCGGATCGTTCCGATAAGTCAACTCAGCATTTTTCAGTACGAGCCTGCCGGAAAACATACTCGATTGATCTTCCACTGACAGCTCGGCCCATTGGGCATGGAACGTTTTCAACGGCCCGGCTGCACGGCGGTCACTATAGTAATCCAGTTTGATCGGCCCGCCGTCCGAGCCGGCCAGCAAGACGGTTTTGTTCTTGGCGGTCGATCCGGCGATAGTGGCGTTTTTCGCCATCTTAAAACTGTTTCCATTTTTCAAATCGACAAAGTTCTGCCCCTGAAGCTGCAGATCGTACCATTCGAAAAATCTTTCTGCCAAAAACTGACTGCGAACCTCATTGAGCATCTGCTGAATCGGTGAAAATCGGGTCATATCTTCCTCGATAATCTTCAGCTCGTCCAGTTTCTTGAACCTGACGTCATCTTGCAGGAGTCGGGGGATCGGCACCGAAAACAGTGTTTCCTGCCAGGACACACTGTTACCTTTCTCGTCGGTCATCATATAATCACGCAAGGTTAACACAATCTGGTCTTTTTGAATCTCAATCGGCACTTCCCGAGCGGTTATAATCTCATCGACTTTGCCTCGCTGATGTTTGACCACAACAACCCCCATCAACCGATGATTCTTCGCATCGGCATAATCGGCATAAATCAGGATACCCGGAAAGAGCCTGCCCAGATTACCTTTCTTTTCGATATTACTGTAAATAATGGCTTCAGCGTCGGCTTTGATTATCGATTCCGACCTGGCAATAAAATCGGGAATCACATGAAAAGACAGCAGTAACGTTGCTATTCCTACCAGCAATGCCAGCGCCCCAGCCGGATAAATTAATGTTAACAGACCGATACCACTGCTGCGACAGGCGTTGATTTCGTTGTCCACAGCCAGACGCCCATAGACCAGCGTCGCCGCCAGCAGAGCCGCGATAGGCAGCACCATAGTCATGGTTATAGGCAATGTACAAAGCAAAAGTTCCGGTACACGCTCAGGATCGACGCTGAACTGACGTAGCGGACGTAACATCACCCCAAGCCCCAGCACCACGCTCAATACTACGGTGGCCGCCAAAAAGACTTTTAACAAGTCTCGAAAAACATAACGATGGATCGTAAAAATCATCTTCCTATCATTTACCCATTCAAACTGATTTGTCAACAAAAATGTAGATGCTTTACAATTCCTCCGTAGTCCGCTACAATATGAAATAATATGGTTTTTCACCCACTCAACAGAAAAAATATTGACGAAAGCTTCCGTATTTGGGAGAGGTTTTTTACCTTGCCCATACGATCGGCACACGCCGTGATGGAGGTACTCTGTCCCCCCTGCTGTGCTGTGTGCCGAGAGCCGATAGACGACAGTTCCCAGACGCTTTGCCATCGGTGTTGGCTGGAACTGCAGGAAAACCTTCAGAACCAGGCTTGTCCGGTATGCGGACATAGTGTCGGAAAATACGCATTGATCGAAGGTCGCTGCCATCGCTGCCAACACACCCGCCCTGTCGTCAGTCACGTCATTCGCGTAGGCGATTACAACAACACCTTGCGGGAACTGATCCTGGCGTTCAAATTTCACCGACAAAGTCATCTTGACCGTTTTCTGGGAGCTTTGTTGGCCGCGGCTGTAATGGGAGCACCGGCCTTGGCTCAGGCGGATTTACTTGTGCCGATCCCTTTACATTGGCGGCGGCGATGGTCGCGAAGATACAATCAAGCCGAGCTTTTGGCACGGGCCGCTGCCGAAAATCTCAAACAGCAGGGCCGATCTATACCTGTAAACTGTGACCTGCTGAGAGTTCGCAACACCCCGCCCCAGACAGCTATGGCAACCATGACCGATCGCCTGATCAATTTGCACGGAGCCTTTGCGGTACCTAGAACGGATGTTTTCCTCGGCAAACATATCTGCCTGATCGACGATGTGACCACCACTGGCACAACCTTACGGGTAGCCGCCCAAACGATCCGAAAAGCAGGCGCCAAACGCATCAGCGCCGCGGTACTCGCCGTAGCCGCCAACAACTGAACTCCGAACTCTGACCTTCCCCTGCCGCCTCTCTCAATCGGATGTCCCAGTTTAGGCTATGCTCTTGAAAAATGTGTATTTTCCCACAGCCATTCCCACGCGGTATTCTCCATCTCGCTAGTCAAATCAGATAAGCTCTCGTTTTGAAGTACAGTTGTGTTTGTCCAGGCGATGATTATCTTAACCAGTCCAGAATCG
Organism: uncultured Pirellulales bacterium; assembly: GCA_964537505.1. Taxonomy (GTDB): domain Bacteria; phylum Planctomycetota; class Phycisphaerae; order Sedimentisphaerales; family SM23-30; genus DAINBT01. The sequence goes on along the minus strand of CAZICK010000001.1, from coordinate 83,095 downwards.
TCGGCAACACAAAGGACAACTTCTGGTTTTTCATTCCCTTTGAACCATTCCAATTTTTGAGCAAAAATATCTTCAGCCATTTAACAAAACTCCTGTTCTTTTATTTACGGAACACGGATAACTTTTATGCCGCCGCGTTTTAGCACTTCACCTGTAATCGCTTCACGATCACACGAAGGGCTTCCTCCTTTTAAGTATGCTCGTTGAGCACCCACAATTTCCGCGATTTCTAATGTGTATTTTGCGCCATTGACATGAAATCGCGTAACATCCTGGCCTGTCTCAGGTGCGATTAGACGTAATCCTTCATCAAGAACCTGTGCTCCCGTGCCATCAAGTGTCTCGCCGGTTCGCGGCGTTGACATGCCGCCAAGCTGTTCCGGACAAACCGGAACCAGCACATATCTTTTCTTCAAACGTTCAATTAACTTGTCTCGCTTCTTAGGTTTACGCCCATGCCAGCGACACGGAATTCCAAGCAGACAAGCACTGATAAGAACCGGTTCAGTATCAATGCCGCAATTAAAAAGATAACCATTACGATCCGAATTCTCATTTTCCATAGCATTAGTTCTCCATGATGACTCTGCGCCAAAATCGATGACGCCAGCCCATACAAAATTTTAACTGAAGGCATTTGCCACACCCAATGCAGCCAATGATTTGAAGCGACTTGGTGTCTCGGTCAAACTGTCGGCATGGAAAACATTCTACCATACAGAATCCACAATCCAAGCAATTAATCATACGTTTGACCAGTGTATCCGCTATTTTTTCCGATACGTCCCAAAACCGGATTTCATCACCTATTCTGGCCCATCTGCCATCCACTGGCCGCAGATGTTTCGTGCTGATCCAATCGGATTTACGAATCCGGTAGATAATCGCACCTGATGCCAATCGACGTTTGATGGCACCAACAATATCCTGTGTCTTCTGGCGACGCCAATAAACAAAACCATGACGATCCAGTTTCTCTTCTCGTGTCTTGTATGCTGGATCGAGGTTACTTTTGTCAATTAGCCCGCTTTTGAAAAGCAGCTTCTCGACATGACCGTAATACCGCTCACATACCTGAGGGTAATGCTCTTGGCTGTATGCCTGATTCCTCGATCTGTCAGTTCGAAATAATTCAAAAATGGATTTACAAGTTCGACAGCAAATCCTCTATCCTTCATCTCCGCGAGGTACTCAAGATTCCCCGGAAATTCAAGGTTGTGATGAACATATAGACACGGCAACTTTTCTGACTCGATAGCTTCATACATCATTGCTGCCATAGCGAGACTGTATGCTTTTTGCAACAGCATCTACAGCTTGATCATTAATACGTGGATTGTCTTGCCATGGCTTGAGCGAGGACAATTCCATCTGTCGAATTTCCGTTATCACTTTTATCCCCTTTCTCGAAAAATTGGCTACAATTACCGTTGTCCCGTTATAAGTCGAATAATAACAATTGGTTATGAGCTGGCTTTCGTCGCAGTTATCAAAAACAAAGGCTAATTAAAAACCATAATGTCTATACAATCAGACATCCATAGTAAATATACCTATGCCGCATGCTTCACCAAAAGTCAAATATATATGAATATATTATAAATATACAACAAACACGCTGCTCAAAAAACCCTTCCTGACCAAATATTTCTCAGTTCCAAACAAGGACAGACCTCCTGCCTTGCAAGCAGGTATTCGACTTGAAAAATTCCCCGAAATATGCCCCCAATTACAAACGCTTTACTGTTTCATAACATGCTTTGCCGCAAGGAGTTACAAATGGGCGATACGGGACTTGAACCTGTGACCTCCTGCATGTCGAGCAGGCGCTCTAGCCAACTGAGCTAATCGCCCTGACTATCAAATATCCCTGGCTTTTACCACAAAAGCACACAATGTCAACCCTAATTTCGCCCACATGCACCCACTCGCCACGGCCAATTGCGTAGTTTGATCAGGTTTTTCCTGTGAAGACGGGATATTTCGTTAATTACCGTATCTACAAGCGGTTACGCAAAACGAGCCCGTAAGGACAGATCAGTCGCCTGTGATATTTTGCAGAAAATCATGGCAGGACCGTTGAAAAATGTTCCAAATACAGTAGAATACTGCCATTCATCGTAGCGAGAAAATTACGTGTATTTTAGTTGAAGCGAAAGAGGAAATTCACTATGACTAAACTTAACGGTGGGAAGCTTACCCAGAGTGATCGACCTGAGTTGATACAATTAGATGTTTCTGATAGCAGACCTTTGCATCTTGGTATCGACATTGGTTCGGTAAGCTGTAAATTGGCTCTTTTGGACGATACCGCACACCCGCGATATCTGCATTACCAGCGGACTCACGGTCGGCCCATGGAAACAGCCCGTCAGATACTCTCGGATCTGTTTCGCCAGATACCACCGGACCGCATCGCTACCATGGCTGGTACCGGCAGTGCCGGCCGGGCACTGTGCGAGTTGTTGGATATCGATTTCATCAACGAACTTATATGTCAGTCTGCCGCCATCCGGCATTTGCATCCTGAAGCCAGGACGTTGATCGAGATGGGCGGTCAGGACAGCAAAGTCATCTTTCTCAGCGACCCGGAGGGTTCCGTTCACGGTGACGATATGATCGATTTCGCCATGAACACCAATTGTGCCGCTGGCACTGGCAGCTTCCTCGATCAGCAGGCGGCCCGCCTTGGTGTCGATATCGAAGGCGAGTTCGGCGAATTGGCTTTGAAAAGCGAAACCCCTCCACGGATCGCCGGCCGTTGCAGTGTCTTCGCCAAGACCGATATGATCCATTTGCAACAGCAGGCCACACCGGTACATGACATTGTCGCCGGTTTGTGTCTGGGATTGGCCCGTAATCTCAAGAGTAGTCTTTGTCAGGGTAAGGGAATCATCCTGCCGGTGGCTTTCTGTGGTGGCGTGGCCGGTAACGCCGGGGTCATCCGGGCATTGGAAGACGTATTTGAACTGGGCTTAGGCGGACTCCTCGTTCCCCAGGAACACGCCGTGACCGGGGCGATTGGAGCTGTACTGGTACAATTGCGTCAGGGGCCTGGCGGCGGCAGCCTCCAGGAACCGCGCGTGGTACTGGCCCAGCTTGACGAGTATATCACCCAAAGTCGTACTATCGGTCACCGGTTGAAGCCGTTGGCCAAGCCCAGTAATCCCGCACCACCGAGCAAGGTACACAGCGGAATACTCGAGCAGGCCCGCGCTTCCGGCAAAAAAATACCCGCTTTTCTCGGTATCGACGTCGGCTCGATCAGCACCAACGTTGTGGTAATGGACCAGGACCAGAGGATACTGAGCAAGGCCTATCTGATGACAGCCGGCCGACCGCTCGAAGCGGTTCGCCAAGGTCTGGAAATTGTCGGCCCCGAGGTTCGCGACCTCGTGGAAATTCGCGGGGCAGCCACGACCGGTTCGGGCAGATACCTCACCGGTGATTTTGTGGGGGCCGATCTGGTCATTAACGAGATTACCGCTCAGGCCACCGGTGCCGCCATTGTCGATCCGTCTGTGGACACCATCTTTGAGATCGGCGGGCAGGACAGCAAATATATCTCATTGGAAGGTGGCGTCGTGGTCGATTTCGAGATGAACCATGCCTGTGCCGCCGGTACCGGTAGTTTCCTGGAAGAACAGGCAGAACGACTCGGTATGAGCATCAAGAACGAATTTGCCGACGAGGCGTTTGCTTCGAAGGCGCCTGTTCGGCTGGGCGAACGTTGTACCGTGTTTATGGAATCCGACCTGCTCAGTTATCAGCAGCAGGGCGCCGAACGCAAAGATCTGGTCGCAGGCCTGGCCTATTCTATCGTTACCAATTATCTTAATCGCGTTGTCAGCCATCGCAGGGTTGGTCAGCGGATATTCTTCCAGGGCGGTACCGCCTTTAATCGTTCGGTGGTCTCGGCGTTCGAGGCCGTTACCGGCAAAAGCATTATAGTGCCCGATCACCATGAAGTAACCGGCGCCTTGGGCGCCGCCGAACTTGCACGCCGGCACATGGAACAACTCGCCGCCCAGAGGCACAGTCAAAACAAAACAAAACCACAGGCAAAAGAGGTAACCCCACTAAAAAGTACCTTTCGCGGCTTTGACCTTTCGCAACTGGAATATAAAATTCGTTCTTTTGAGTGCACCCATTGTCCCAACAACTGCGAAATCAAAGAGGTTATCATCCCGGGCAGTGATCCGCTTTACTATGGCTCCCGCTGCGACCGCTACAATCTCACCAAGGACCAGACGAGCAGCGACCATCTTCCCGACCTGTTTCGGCAGCGACAAAAGATGTTGGAGAGTTTCGCTCGCCTGGACCCCGAAAACCGTGCACGCAAAAAGGACCGCAAGTCCCGCGGAACCGTCGGTATCCCGATGTGCCTGAGCAATTATCAGTTCCTGCCATTATGGGGCACTTTTTTTGACGAGTTGGGCTTCAATGTGATTTCGTCAGGCCGGAGCACCAAAGCCGTTATTCAAAATGGTGTCGAAGCGGTGCTGGCCCAACCCTGTTTCCCGGTGAAAGTGGCGCACGGCCACGTTATCGAACTGCTTGATAAAGAGCTGGATTACATTTGGCTGCCAAGCATCGTTTCCATGACGGCCGATTATCCCGAAAACCAACACAACCAACTTTGTCCCTATGTGCAGACGATCCCCTATCAGGTCCGTTCCGCCTTGAAGGCCAGGGGTATCGATCTGACCGGCGAGAAAAATCACCTGCTTGACCTGCACATCCGTTTCCAGGAAGGCCTTAAGGGACTGCGACGCACGCTGATGCCATTAGCCCGCAAGTTAAACCTGACCAAATCGCAGATATATCAAGCTTTAAACGTGGCCCTGGCGGCTCAGCAGGCGTTTGAGCAGGCCTGCCGTGACAAGGGCCGCGAAGTTCTCGACAACCTCGATCCCGAACAAAAAGCATGTGTCCTTGTTTCCCGGCCTTATAACGGCTGCGACCCGGGCATCAGTCTCGACCTGCCACGCAAACTGCGGAAGATGAACGTATTGGCTTTACCGATGGACTTTCTCGATTTAGCCGGCGCCAATGTCACCGAACCGCAATTACAGAGAGACATGTACTGGAAGTACGGCCAACGTATTTTCCGGGCCGCTCACATAATTCGTGAGAACCCGCGACTGAACGCTATTTTTATGAGCAATTTCAGTTGTGGGCCTGACAGCTTTATTATCTCCCTGTTCAAGGAACTGCTCACGACGGTCGGTGCGGACGGTTTGGAACATCGCCAGCCGGCCCTGGTACTGGAGATCGACGAGCACAGCGCCGATGCCGGCGTGATCACGCGCCTGGAAGCCTTCCATGAAAGTCTAAAAGCCGTGGAAGCCCGCCGTCAACTTACCGCCACCACCGACATCTCCGATGCGCCGCCAGCCCTTCCGAAAAGCCCCTGGCGAAACGAATGGGGCGACTGTTCGGGTCGAACGCTTTACATCCCCTGGATGGGCGATCAGGCTCACGCGGTAGCAGCCGCGTTCCGCCACTGCGGTCAGGCCGCCGAGGTCCTGCCCATTGGCGACGACCAGACCATGCTATGGGGCCGAAAATACACCTCCGGAAAAGAATGTCTGCCCTGTATCATTACGACTGGTGATATGCTAAAGAAAATCGACAGCGAATCGTTCGACCCGGAAAAAACCGCCTTCTTCATGCCCGGCAGCAGCGGTCCATGCCGTTTCGGACAGTACAGTTGTCTGCAACGGCTGATTCTCAAGCAGGTCGGTTTTCCCGATACCATACCTGTAGTAGCGCCAAACCAGGACAGCACCTTTTACGATAAGTTCAAAGAGTTCAAAAAAGACCCTACACGCCTGGCTTTTGATGGCATCGCTGCCATCGATCTGATCTTCAAAGTATTGCTCAAAATCAGACCTTATGAAATGCAGCCCGGCCAGGCGGACAAGGCCTACCAGGAATGCATACAGCAAATCGTCGCTGCTATCGATAACGGCGTCAGCGAAAAAAAATTAGTTGGAGAAGTAAAACTTTGTGCTGACCGGTTGGCTCAAGTACCGATTGATCGCCGCCACCGCCGGCCGCTGGTAGTCGTGGTCGGCGAGATTTATGTCCGCAGCCATGTTTTCGCTAACGGCAATATAGTCCGTCAGCTCGAACAACTCGGTGCCGAAGTCAGTTTGGCCTCATTTAACGAATGGCTCTACTATACCAATCTGACCCGCAAGTTGATGGCCTCGCGATGGCACGATTGGCGCCTGTATCTCCAGAACTTGATCAAAAATCACATCCAGCATAAAATCGAAAACCGCCTGGCCCAACCTTTGGAAAAACGTTTTGGCCCGCTGGCAGAGGGCGATGTGGCCGATGTCATTGCCGAAGCTGAACCCTATATGCACCAGTCTTTCGAAGGCGAAGCTGTGCTCAGTGTCGGCAAAATGGTGGAAATGTATCATCACGGCGCCGCCGGTGCCGTTAACGTGATGCCGTTCACCTGCATGCCTTCCACGGTCGTTAGCTCGCTGACCCACCAAATGAGCGGCGACTGCCTTGGCATGCCGATCATAAACATCAGTTACGACGGCCAGCAGGACCCGACCTTGCCGACCCGCCTCGAAGCGTTTGTCCATCAGGTACGCAGCTTCCATAGCCGCACAACGCAAAAAGTACCTTGCGAAGCAAAACAGATGCTGGAACTTTAGAGGTTCCCTTTAGAGGTTCCATTATGGAAACGGTTGCCGGTCAGGCAAAAACCGGCGCCTCGATTTTCTATACCTGTGGAATATGTCAGAGCGTTACTTTGAAGCATCCTCTTATATTAGCTTCAGCATCGCCCCGCCGTCGGCAGCTTCTGCGTGAAGCCGGCTACGAATTTTCCGTCGTGCCTCCTCCTCTGCACGAACCTGCCCCGACGCAGACCCCAGCGGTCAACGCCGCGTCGTGGGCCGAGGCACTGGCCTACTTCAAGGCCGCCGCCGTAGCGGCTTCTTACCCGGACGCGATTGTCATTGGCGCTGACACAGTCGTTACCCACAGCGGTAATATCATCGGCAAACCGAAAGACCTGGCCGATGCCCGCCGGATACTCTCAACCATGTTCGGCGGCCACAATAATGTGATAACCGGCTTGGCCGTCTTGTGCCTGACCCACTCCAGGCGCGTCATCACCCACGAGGCCACCGCCATTATTATGCGACCTATGGACCCGGACGAGGTAGATCAATATCTCGCCACCGGCGCCTGGCGCGACAAAGCCGGTGCTTACGCTATCCAGGAAGGCGGCGATAAATTTGTCCAGTCCATACATGGCAGTTTCAGCAACATTGTCGGCCTGCCCATGGAAAAACTAAAAGATGTTTTGACGCAATTTGAGGTATAATGGTATAATAGCGTAATGACCGATAGAATGAACTTGTTTGCACGGAAACCGATGCTGTGAGGACAAAAATGCCACTTGTTTGTGTATTGTTAATGCTGGTGCTGCCACTGTGCATCGTACCGGAGCTCTCGTGCAGGGGAAAAACCGACAAACCACAACCGTCCGAACCGACCGCTACTTTCCTGCAAAACCAGCCTCTGCCTACCAACATGCTTAGCGTTGCCGGACAGCCTTTCACCGTAGAACTGGCTTTTACACAACAAAGTCGTTATCAGGGCTTGATGTTCCGAAAAGAATTAGCTCCCCACGCCGGTATGTTATTTATCTTCAATCGTGTTCGTTCCTGCAGCTTTTATATGAAAAACTGCCTGATCGACCTGGACATTATCTTTATAAAACCAAACGGGCAAATCACCAAAATCACCACCATGAAAATACCTGTCCCGGGTGAGCCAATAAAGTTCTACGAGAGCTCAGGCCCAATAAAATACGTTTTGGAACTACCCGCCGGTACTGCCGAGAAACTCAAACTGCAAACAGGACAAAAAATAAACATCCCACTACGCATACGACAGATCATTCCCGAACCCGACTAAGCTATATGAATAAAGATTATAGGGAACCTCTAAAAATTGCTTTTGTCACGAGAACGAGCGAAATTTTCGTCAGCGAGGCAGAGGTCAAAAATCGCCGCAGGCGTAGTTGTAACTACGTTGAGGACGATTTTTGGCCGATAACGATGCTGACGAAAATTGCAGCCGTTCGTAGTAAAAATGAATTTTTAGAGGTTCCCTATAGATTTCCGCCTGCGCGGGAATGGCATTAATAGCAAATCGGTTCAATCAACCTCAATTGATATAACTGAAGTCGAACAGAACTAAAATGAATATACTAACAGTTATTATTATAGCCATCGGCTTGGCAATGGACGCTTTTGCGGTCTCCATTGTAACCGGTTCGGTTTACAAAAAGCCAACAATGAATCACGCATTCAAGATAGCCTTGTTTTTTGGAGGTTTTCAGGCAATTATGCCTGTCATAGGATGGTTTGCCGGGTTGGCCTTAAGAGACTATATTAAAAACTACGATCACTGGGTAGCGTTTGGGCTTCTGGCTTTTATTGGTTCTAAGATGATATACGAGTCTTTCAAATTCAAAAAATCTCGAAAACCTTCCGATCCGCTCAGTGTCGGCATGCTTTTAATATTGGCTGTGGCTACCAGTATTGACGCCTTGGCGGTTGGCATAACTTTCTTTTTTCTTCTGGCAGGCTCTTTGATAATAGCGGTAATAATTATTGGCCTGATCACTTTTGTCCTTTCGTATGCAGGCTTTTATATAGGAAAAATATTTGGCCACTTCTGCGAGTCCGGCATTGAGGCTTTTGGTGGATTGGTTCTGCTCGGGATAGGAACTAAAATTCTGGTGGATCACTTGTTTATGGCAGGCACATGATTACCGTGCGAAAATGAATCTAATCTCAATTGGCGTTAGATGCCTGGATATGAAGCAGGCAAAAGTGTGCATCTCACGCCAAAAACCTTAATGATCGGCCAGTTCGATTCCCACGATGGTAACGTCATCACGCGGATGCAATGACCCTTCTTCCTCTTCGATAATCTCCACCAGCTTGTTGCACATGGTCTCTATGTCCAGGTGAATCAGATACTCGAATTCCTTGCGGAAACGTAACGGCTTGTCCGGCCCCTCATTAACGAACGCCAGTTCCATCCCGTCACTGTACACCAGCAGTTTATCACCCGGCTGAAGCTGAAATGATTCGGTAAAATATTTTTGGCCGGGAAAAACGCCCAGCAGCGAATTCTTGGTCTCCAGTTCCTGCAATTGACCGTTACGGTCGAAACGCATAGGAAACGGGTGTCCTGCGTTTGCCAGCCGCAACTGAAGCGTTTGAATATCGAGAATACCGTAACAACAGGTGGCAAACTGAAAATCGTGCAGTTGCTGTTCAACAAATTTCTCGTTCAGTTGTTCCAGTACTTCTCCAGGCTCGACCAAACTATAATTGTGCCCGCTGATACGCTTGGTTACCAGAGACTGCTTGATGAATATGGTCAATAGCGCCGCTGGCATCCCGTGCCCCACTACATCCGCTACATAAAAACCGACATGTCTTTCGTCCAGACGCATGACGTCGTAAATATCGCCACTGACCCAGGTGGCCGGTCGATAAATACTGGCAAAACGTATGCCTTCTATTTGTGGTAACTGTTGTGGCAGAAAATCACGTTGTAACCGTGCCGCCAACTGCATCTCTTCACCAACCTGGGTAAAGGTGGTATTTAACGGCTGACTGATAGCTTGTTGCATTTTTAATTCGGCTGTCAACTCATGCAACTGCCCACGCAACTCGAATAACATAGCCAATCGCCCCTTAAGCATCTCGCATGACTCGCTGTTGTGAGCGTGGAAAATCCCGTGGCCGTGCAGCATCTCAATCAAATTATCTCCGGCAGCCTCATCAGCCAACACAAGCATATTCATCGAAAGTGCTTTTACACGGGCAGCAAACTTGTCGAGAAATTCATTTTCCAAATGGCTCAGTTTTTCTGTTGCCAGCACAACCGCTGCCGTGTGGTCTGTTCCTTTAAGCTCTTCCAAAGCCTCACAGGGCCGACAAACCTTGGTTTCGAAATCCAGTTGCTCTATCGCCTCCTGCAGCCCCTGCAGCAGCTTGCTACCGTCATTAACGATTAATAATTGGTCTTTTTCAGACATACTCTAACTCCCGGAAGTTGTCTCACTTCTCTGATACTTCTCGACAGTTATCCAGACCGGCTTTAGATCCTTATGAGGTATTAGCGCCAAAAATCAATATTCACGCGTTAAAATCCACCTTAATAATGGAATCAACCTTTCACAATTATTTTGACGCTGGCGTCATTGAGGCCATTATATGCAAATTGACCGCAAATATTTGATATTTGCGTAACGCAGGCCAACTGACCGCAATGTCACATAACTGTTTATACATAAACGAGTTACACAGAATCGCACAATCGCGGTCATTTACGCTGCACCATAACAAAAACGCTTCGCCAAATCCGGACAAAAAGGAGTTGCCGGCCTGTGAGTTATTAAAATTCCTTTTCGCAGCTCCTTGTCCTGTAAGGAGTAATAAAAATTATAGAAAAATCGGGAAAAAGTCGATTGACTTACTAGATGTAGTGTTTATTATGAAAGCGCATTCAAGATATTGACTTTTATGGGACATATCCGGGAGAGCCTTTCGATTTCCCGGCTTTGAGTTTTTTTGGCAAAATCGCTTCTTCGGATTGGAGTGAAGGCTGGATTATTGCCCTCTACGGCGTCCGGGTCTGTTATAATTATCATGGATGCTTTGTCGCTACGGGTATGCGCTGAGAAACCTTGCTTGGGATTACAGCCAGGAAACATAAACATATAGAGATTAGGAGTTTGTCATGACTGACAGCATCACTAATTCGTCCGATAACTCACCGTCGAAGAAGAGCTTCTCTCAGGTAGAAAACAGCGGTTCTGAACGCCAAAACCGCGAACCCCTCGAAATAAAACCTTACTTCAGTAGTTCCGATGTCCATCCGTTCGACCAGTTGCAGTGGAGCCGCCGCACCGCGACCATTACCGACGAAAACGGTAACGTGGTTTTTGAACAGCCTGACGTCGAGGTGCCCAAACAGTTTTCCCAGTTAGCCACCAAGGTGGTTGTTAGTAAATATTTTTATGGCGAACTCGGTACCGAACAGCGAGAACGTTCCGTCAAGGAATTGATTCATCGCGTGACCCGTACTATTGCTAATTGGGCCTTGCAGGATGGGCTTGTCGGCTCCAGTGAGCAGGCGGATATCTTTTACAATGAGTTGACTTGGCTCTGTGTAAATCAATATGGAGCATTTAATTCCCCCGTTTGGTTCAACGTCGGTCTCCATCACGTCAAAGGTATCTCCGGCAGCAAACACAATTATCATTGGGACATACCAACCCAAACGGTAAAACCTTGTGAAAATTCGTACCAGTTTCCACAGGCCTCTGCCTGTTTCATTCAAAGTGTTGGCGACACTATGGAAGACATCATGGCCCTGGCCGCCAGCGAAGCGATGTTATTCAAACACGGCAGTGGCACTGGTACCGATCTTTCCACTCTGCGATCCAGTTGCGAGAAACTCAGTGGCGGAGGCAAACCTTCTGGTCCGCTTAGTTTTATGCGGGTCTTCGATCAGATTGCCGCTGTCGTCAAAAGCGGCGGTAAAACACGCCGGGCCGCCAAAATGCAATCGTTGAAAATCCATCATCCAGATATCAAAGAGTTCATCACCTGCAAAGCCGCTGAAGAGCGAAAGGCCTGGGCGCTTATCGAAAATGGATATGACGGCAGCTATAACGGCCAGGCTTACAGCAGCGTTATGTTCCAGAACTCGAACCTGTCGGTACGTGTCACGGACGAATTTATGACAGCGGTGGAGCAGGACGGACCTTTCACCACTAAGGCGGTTACCACCGGCCTGCCCATCGAGACATACCAGGCACAGGAGTTGATGGACTTGATCGCTGAGGGAACACACATTTGCGGCGATCCCGGATTGCAGTACGACACCACCATCAATCGCTGGCACACCTGCCCCAACAACGGCCGAATCAACGCCAGCAATCCTTGCAGTGAATATATGTTTATTGACGATTCCGCTTGCAACCTGGCCAGCCTGAACCTGATGAAATTCCGCCGACCTGACGGTAGTTTCGATATCGCCAGTTTTCAGCAGGCTGTTCGCATCTTCATCATCGCTCAGGAAATACTCGTCGATCACGGCAGTTACCCAACGGAAAAAATCGCTCATAATTCACACAAGTTTCGACCTCTCGGATTGGGCTACGCCAATTTAGGTACGTTGGTAATGTCTTTGGGACTGCCCTATGACAGCGATCAGGCCCGCGCCCTGGCCGGAGTGATCACAGCAATTATGACCGGCACTGCTTACTGCGTCAGCGCCGAATTAGCCCGTATATTGGGACCATTTAAGCATTTCCAGCCCAATCGTGAACCTATGCTGCGGGTTGTTGACATGCACCGTCAGGCGGTTCGCGATATTGACAGCAATCTTTGTCCCAGTTATCTGTTGCGGGCTGCCGGCGATTGTTGGGATCAGGCTTTCAAAACAGGAAGCGATTATGGCTTCCGCAATGCTCAGACCACCGTCCTGGCCCCCACCGGTACTATTGGCTTTATGATGGACTGCGACACTACCGGTATCGAACCCGATATCGCCCTGGTCAAATACAAACTGCTCGCCGGCGGCGGGATGCTCAAAATCGTCAACAATACCGTGACCATGGCTCTGGAAAAACTCGGCTACACGCCAGACCAGATCAAAAAAATAGTAACCCAAATCGAGCGGGACGACACCATCGAAACCGCCGCCGATCTCAAGCCCGAACATCTGCCCGTTTTCGACTGTGCCTTCAAACCTGCACAGGGCCGACGCAGTATCCATTATTTGGCGCACATCAAAATGATCTCTGCCGCTCAGCCATTCATCTCCGGCGCCATAAGTAAAACGGTCAACATGCCTCATGAAAGTACCGCCGGTGAAATCAAAGCCGCTTACATGACCGGCTGGAAACTGGGACTCAAGGCATTGGCCATTTATCGCGACGGCTCCAAACGGTCACAGCCGCTATCAACAAAAAAAACTAAACAAAAAGAAACTCACGATTCCCCCGACGAATTAAACGGCACACTGGAACGCCGGCCGCAACGCATACGTCTGCCCGAAACCAGACGTTCCATCACGCACAAATTTGACGTAGCCGGCCACGAAGGTTACCTGACGGTGGGCTTGTATGAGGATGGAACCCCGGGTGAACTCTTTATCACCATGGCCAAGGAAGGCAGCACCGTCGGGGGGCTTATGGACGCCTTTGGCACTTGTATTTCCATGTCATTGCAGTATGGCGTACCGCTTAGCACTTTGGTCTCCAAATTCAGTCACGCACGTTTCGAACCGGCCGGAATGACCAGCAACCGCGACATACCGATTGCAAAGAGTCTTATCGACTATATTGCTCGCTGGCTCGGCATGACTTTCCTGCCCGGCTATCGTGAGGCCAACGCGCCTAAACGACCCGATTCCACTCCCGCACCCTCTGTACCACTTTGGCCGGACAACGCCGGCGACGATGAAACCTCGCCACACCAAAAGGACAAGCTCTCCAATATGAGTAACCGTATCAGCGAACTGATCGACATAGTCAACAAACCGACTATGGAAACCACCGACCGTACCAAAACCATCCAGTCTTTCAATCGCCAGTTTACCCATTTCCAGTCTGATGCGCCCGTTTGCGATGCCTGCGGTTCCATCACCGTACGAAACGGAAACTGCTACAGATGCTTCAACTGCGGCGCCTCAATGGGCTGCAGCTAGGCCAAACCAGGCCCCGATCTATGCCAATCGCCCTTGAGTTTCCAACTTCCTGACCGCAGATCCGCAGGTCTCAGCACCTGCCAAATTCCCCCCATAAATATCCTTGCAGACCGGCCCTGCCGTTTCTATAATGCCTACCAACGCCATTTGAGCCATATAATCGAGGTTTTCCGAAACCATCGACCATTTTATCGAACTCTAACGAAAGGACATGTATTATGGAACTGAGCTTTATTGACGTCGCGATTTTTTTGGCTTTTATCGCATGCGTAATCTCCGTTGGTCTGCTCAAAAGCCGAAAAGAAAAAACCAGCGAAGACTACTTTCTCGCCGGTCGCGGCCTGAGTTGGTGGCTCATCGGCTTTTCTCTCATCGCCGCAAACATCTCCACCGAGCAGTTCGTAGGCATGTCCGGAAAGGCTGCCGATTGGCTGGGATTGGCAATTGCCAGCTATGAATGGATGGCCGCCATCACTCTGGTCGTCGTAGCTTTCGTTTTCCTGCCAAAGTTTCTCAAATCCGGCATTTACACCATCCCGGAATACCTTGAATATCGTTATAGTGAAGCCTCCCGTTCGATCATGGCCTTTTTTACCATGGTCATCTATGTAGGCGTTACCATTGCCGCGGTCATCTTCTCTGGTGCCATCACCGTTGACACCTTGTTTCAGGGCAGAGTGCTGTTTGGCTTCATCCCCATCAACATTGTCACTGCTTCGTGGATCATTGGCATTCTCGCGGCCGTCTATGTCGTATCCGGTGGGCTAAAGGCATGTGCATGGGCCGATCTCCTGCAGGGTTCCGCATTGATAGCCGGCGGCGCTATTGTCGTCGGTTTAGCTATCAGCAAACTGGGCGCTACGCCTGTAGCCGAACTGACCAGTGGCCTCAACAGCGGCATTATACCAGGAGGACTCACCGACAACGCTGGAGGTCTCACCAAATTCTTCCAGCTCAACAAAGACAAACTGCACATGGTGCTGCCTCGCACAGATGCCGAAATCCCATGGACCGCGCTTGTGCTGGGACTATGGATTCCAAACTTCTATTATTGGGGACTCAATCAGTACATCACCCAGCGAACGCTCGGTTCCAAATCGCTTGCACAGGGGCAAAAAGGCATCGTCTTTGCCGCCTTTCTCAAACTGCTCATTCCCTTTATTATCGTTATTCCAGGTATAGTCGCCTTCAATCTGTTCAGCGGCGATATGGCCCAGAAAGCGAACGAAGGCTTCGCCACCGTCCAGGGCAACGAAAAAACCCTGCTAAAATACGAAAAACTCAAAGACGCACCGCCCACAGAACCCTTCACCATCTTCGAATGCAGAGGCGACTTCAAAAAACTCTATCCCGAAAAAACCGCCGAAGTCGAACAGTATAACGAACGTGTCGCAGCAGCCGCCGAACAGGCAAAAGTCGAACCCGTCAAGGAGCCTCTCATCGGCTATCTGCACGACTCCGCTTTTGCGCTGCTGATCGGCAAACTCATCCCGTCAGGCGTCGGACTACAGGGATTCATGCTTGCGGCCATCCTCGGGGCCGTCATGAGTTCGCTCGCCGCCATGCTAAACTCCGCCTCCACCATCTTCACCATGGACCTCTATAAAAAATATATGAACAAAGACGCCTCACAGCGAAACCTCGTCACTATCGGCCGGTTTTGTGTAATTGTGTTTGTCGTCATCGGTTGCCTGATCTCACCGCTGCTTGGCGACCCCAAATTCGGCGGAATTTTTACTTACATCCAGGAATTCCAGGGCTTCATCTCACCAGGCATACTCGCCGTATTTGTGTTCGGCCTGATCGTGAAAAAAGCCCCACCCATCACCGGCATCGTTGGCCTGCTGCTGAACCCGCCAATGTACGGTATTTTGAAAGTGATCCTGCCCAAAATGGCGTTTCTCGATCGCATGGCCCTGTCATTCTTCTGTGTATTGGCGGTTATGGGAATCATCACTCTGATCAAACCGCTAAAGGTCGCAAAACCAATGCCCGTCCAGACACAGATCAACCTGGAATCTTCCGGATCAGCTAAAGTCCTGGGCGTCATAGCCGTCGCCATTACGATTGCGCTCTACATTTACTTCTGGTAAAATCGGCCGCGATATGTAACCATAACAATTGAGCAGGCGTGGCCCGGATGAAAATGGCGGGTGCGCCCTGTGTCCGCCGTCGTTCGTGCTGTGTTCTTACCCATTCAAAGACCAGTCGCACGGCAGATAAGAAACAAAAACCTCATGGCTCTGCAGGTATTTTATCTCAGCCGGGTCGGTGGTGTATTTAAGGAAAAAACCTCGGGGGTTATCGTACAGCCGGTCGAAGTCCTGGGCGAAATTCTTAAAAATATCAGAAAGGTAAAGAACGCCGTTTTCTGTATCGAGTCGATTATGAGTCTTACTGGCAATCCAGAGCCGGCATTGGTTATCCAGTTGAGCCGGTAGCCTCTCAGCTCGATACGCTTCCGGACGTAGCGGCGCCCCGGATCGAGACGCCGAACAAAGCGCGGCAAAAACCCTCGGCTCGGAAAATCCGGGCCGAATGATCAGATTTTGTATCTCGTTGAGCGTTCTACGCCGCCCGGCAATAAAATAGTCACGGCGATGAAAGAAAAGGCTGTCTTGAGGATAAGCGGTTTTGTAAAATTGGCCCGCGGCCCGATCACGGTTCAAATCCAGCACCTGCTGCAAACACAGCGCATTGTATGCGTTGATCCAGAATGCCAGCCGCGTTGCCCTGCCCTTATAAATCGGCGATTCAGACCGCTCGCCGTCGTCTTCATCTTCAGCAGACCATTTATCCGCGTCGATCCCGCCCAGATAGTCAAGATATTCCCGCAGCATACCGCCATATTGACTGCGCAGCAATCCGTAATCGACCAGCCCTTCCGTATTCACGCATGACCGAACGATCGTATCGAAAAGACTATGATCGACCTTCTCGACCTCTCGCACGGGACATGTTTGCTCCCGGCAGCCCGATAAGGCCACCAGCAAAAAGGCAACATAAAATATGAAACAGATAATAAAAATTCTCAGCGGTGTCATTTCACTTGGACTCTATTGGCTTTGCAACCTTCTCAAATATCCACACGTTGATCACGGAAGAGCAAAGTTATTTTATTGTTGTCGTTCAGACCGCGCAGACCGTCAAGAAATTCCTGTTCGTTCTTGTTCCGCTTAAAACGAATGTTGTATGCCAACTCGGTCATGGCGCCCTGCCGGACCGAATCGACGCTGGTCAGGGCATAGTGAGAAAGGTATTTCATAAAATAGTCCGTAAAATGTTCCTGGTAGGGAATATGATTAGGCACTCTGACCGTCAACAGTTTATCCACTGTGGGTTTGGCGCCATAATCCAGTTTGCTCAGCAGTATTATCAGGGCACAAATCACCACCGTCATGGTCACGCCCGTAAGATAAAAACGGGTCCCGCAGGCCATTCCCGCCGCCATGGCGAAAAACACAAACCCCGTATCACGTGCGTCCTTCACCGCCGTGCGAAAACGGATGATCGACAAGGCCCCCACCAGCGAAAATGCCCGGGCAATGTTCTCACCGATGATCATCATAATAATGGCAATCACCATGCCCATGATTATAATCGTGTGACAGAAAGATTGAGAATAAGTAGTGCCCTTGTGCGTCTTGCTGTACGTCTTGGTGATGATCAGCCCCAGAATAAATGCGATTGCCAGGGTTATAATAACCTGCCAAAAATTCAAAGTCCGCTCCGGTGTGAAAATCGCGTGAAAATCCCGGCCGAGCTTTCTTAGTAATTGGTCTTCCATAATTGTTCCCTTTCCCTTTCAAAAAGTTTCAAATGTCATACTAATCATTAATATCGCGAATCCAGCATGTTCGCGTTCTGTGCCATAACGGCATAACAGTATTTGGAAATCGACCGTAGTGACAGGTTGTATTCCTCCACTATGCGCACAAGCCACAGTGGCAGCCAGTTATTCACCTTGATCTCCATTATCGCCAGTTTCGGATCGAACAGCAACTGGGGCTTTTCATCCAGTCCCAGCCCCAGCCGCCGGTGACGCGCCGAAACCTGTTCGTCAAACGTGATACGCAGCCGGTCGTCTTGCTTGCCCATCAATGCACGACGGCGATAATACACCCCAACCGACGGGACCACCTGAAATTGTTTAGCTATATAAATGATGTCATCCACACCTCGAAAAATCGTCTGGCCGTTGAAAAACCCTTCATCTGCGTTCGCGTCGTCTTCAAGTAACGGCAGGATTTTACTCAACGGCGCCGACGAACGGCTTTTGAATATGCAGTTATTGAGCTTCTTCTTCATCTCCAGAAAAACCTTCTCCTCACCGCCATTGCCGCCATCGCAATCACCATTACACGTGGTCGGGCTATAGGTCCGCAGCCGAATCTTATGACGATAACGTTGGCCATCGATCTTCCGAGCGAAAAACTCAAAATCGGTAGTATCGAAATAAAGAGAATTGACCATATAACTCTCACCATCGCCGCAATGCGGATCCTTCGCCATGTAAGGCTCAAGGTCCAGGCGAAGCTGAGCTGCTGTTTCTACGTCAATAAAATACTTTAATTCGTGTCGTTGTGCCAGCATACCAATTCCTCATATCTTACTTGGCACTCAAACTGACCATTCTAAGTTGGTAAACACGCGTAACTATTTCTTTCTTCTTCCTCCCCACTAGTGCCTAGTGCCTAGTGCCTCGTGCCTTCTTCCATAATATCTCAGTAAACCTATGGGAGCGGTAGCGATCTCATAGTCGCCGATAATCTCACGCACCATACCAACATCACCTGCATGAGCCAGAACTTCCACCGAGGCCGTCTGATCGAAATTATCCGAAATATCCATCAGCGGCCCGGTAATAGGCCGCACCATTTCAGTCGGCGCGACAGGGTCTTCGGCAATACCGCCCGGCAGCGGGCTGATAACTGTCCCGCTCGGCAATTGGCAGCGATGTATGTTGATGGAAGAATTCATATCAGCCGAAAGCGCCGTTTTGTTGCCCGTAATTACACAATTGGTCAACTCAATAGCTGACGGACCGAATTTAGCCTTCTTCTGATAGCACACGATAGCGGTATTGTTGTCTATAAGCATATTATTGACCAGCACTAACCGGGACATGTCTTTCGAAGCGACCGCCACATTGTTGTTTCTGATAGTGTTGTTGTATATATGGGGACGCGACATCTCGCCCGCCGAAATCCCCTTATCTCCGCAGCCGATAATCGTGTTATTACGAATCGTCGCCGACGAACTGCCTATATCGATCCCGTCATTAGCGTTATCGACAAATCGGCAGTCTTCGACCAGGCAGTCGGAAAAATCCAGGTCAAGAGCATCGGCGCTATTGTCGCGAAAAACCGTCTGCCGAACCGAACCGTTGTCCGAGAATTTGAAATTAACGCCGTCATCGCCGTATGCCTTGGTGATAAGACAATTCTCAATTGTCACATCACAGTTATAGGCACAGAGCATCCCGGAATAAAATACGTTATCCAGCCAGTCATCGCGACCCTGGCTGAAACGGCAATGAACGAATCGACTATCACTCGCACCCTTACCCTGCAACGCAAACACTCCCCAGGGCTTATCCTGTTGAGCCGCGCAGACAATAATAGGGTCTTGCGCCGAACCTTCCGCCAGCACCGGACCATAACAGAGCAACGACGCGCCCGGCCCGAATTGCACCGTACTCCCGGGCTTGATAATAAGCTGGGTCGTCCGCGGCAATATCATATCTTCGTCAACCTGATGAACGCCCGGCCCCCAGACAACCGTCCCCGTGATTCGAGACTCAGCCTCGACATCGAAAGGCAAAGCGCCTTTCACATACTCCCCCGGCCCCGCTGCCGACGCCTTAACCGCGACATCACGCCCCGTCACCGCGATTTCCGCCTTGATATCGTTCCCGCCAAGGGGACGAAAATAATCACCCGGAACATTTCCAGACGACACCTGCCCTTGATTACCCGAAACAGAAACCATCAACCGGTGACAGGCATACTGATGGACCAGGTTATAGGGCAGATAACGGTTCCTGTTTATAAACGTGTCTGGTGATGGCACTTTCTTGCGCCCCGGCAGCAGCGGCTGATCAAAAGAAAACAAAATCGACTCCCCGCCTTCCGCCCAGCTGGCAGTATCCAGCAGCATATCCGCCGCGTCGATCCGCTGATTATTGTTGCTGTCGTAATAAAGACAATATTGCCGGCAAACACCTTCCGATACCCCCTCGGCCGGCATTATACCAATCGCGTTCGAGTCTGCGACTTTACCTTGTCGTGGCTCATCCGACTTCGAGCCCATCTGTAAATCGTCACCTCGATCTCCCATAACCGTTGGGTACAAACGAACGGCTGACAATCGAACACCGCATTCACCGCTGTTAAAAAACAAATAAGAGGCAACCGCCTTTTCACCCGTATTACCAACCGGATGCGGCTCAAACGCCTTATCCGGACAGATTAGACAATCCGAAATATCCAGTTGACGCAGCAGCTCCTCCGTATGTACGCAAATCCATTCCCGCTGATGACGCATCTTTTCCTCGAACGCCCGATTGCTGTATAGCCGAACAGGTGCGCCGTAGTTATAATCTTTACGCATATCACAATACACATCCTCCTTAATCAACTTATACAGTTCGTCATAATACGCCAACCGTTCCTTCAGAGAACAAACGCCGCTCAACAACTCATAAAGACGAATATTCTTTCGTTCCGCAAACTCAGGAATTTGTAGCATCCTTCCGCTCAGAGTATTGGACGCCATATTCAGTTTTATATCTGATGTCGCAGCGCAGTTCTCCTGCGACCACCCATAACCGGAAGGATCCCAGATAATCGTTCGGAACAAACCGCATGTGGGATCATAATAATACTTGTGATTATGAAAATTATCCCGGTGAAAATCAGCCGTCAGAAGCGAATGCGAAAAAACACTCATCCAGTAATCCACATCGAGAATCTTACCGATCCCCCGCTTGAAATCCTCATCGCTCTCAAGCTGTATTGTACGCAGAAACCTCTCCAACTCATCCGGACTGTTCTTATCCGGGTTTTCCGCACTGATGACACGCCTGTCCCACAAGTTCGGGTCCTGCCATATCCCTCTCTGCTCGCCATAGTAAATATTGCCTTCAGCCAGGCCGTGGTTAATCATAAAATACTCGTCAATCTGTTCGACAAACAGTGAAACGCCTTCGTATGCCCGGTTAACGACAAAATGCGCCAAATGAGATCGCGGCGCCAGCAGACCGATCTTCTCTGCCAGCGCGTAACCCAGATGCGAGGTCGTCATCGTTTTTCGCTTGGGATTGATCAGATTGATCAATCGCTGATTCTCAAAGCGGTCGCTCTTCTTGAACTTGACACGCCACGATTTCGCAGGCCCCAGAAAATGGCAATAATTATCTCCACGATAACGTACCTGAACCCTGTATCGCAGACCATTATGTCGAAACACCGCCGGCTTATACTCCATGCACGAGGGCGGCAACTTATTAATCGGACCATCGTCCAAAGGCCGTCCCGCCTCGGCCGACGGCTCCGGAACGGTAATATCGGCATTGAGCTCGTCGATATATTTCCCCTTGATCTGAAGCTCATAAACAGGCAGCCTGGTTGTGCGGATGTTCTCCTCCGGCGTCGTCAGCGTCAAATAAACAGGCAGCAAAATACGGTCATAGATAATGTACTGATATATTTGGCCAAACGCCTCACTTTTGACCAGGCTCGGCCCCCACCCAACCATAACACCACCTGCCAGCACTAATAAAATAGTCGCTTTGACAAAAAACCGCTTCTTGCGCCTTTTATGCACTATCAAAACCTTTCGACTTCGCTTGGCCCATGCCCATTCTCGATCTTCCACATGGTACAAACTTCAATATCAGCGCACACCCAACCCTACAGTATCTCTATCGGCAACTTGCCAAAATCCACTGTAGCAAAACCAACCGAACGAATCCGCCGAACCACCCGCGCCCATGTACCGCCATTCCACCCGAAAGAACCACCCCAACCGCCACAAAATTATCATTGCAAAAAAAACAAATCTTGGCTATCCTGTCGGCAAGCGTTATTCCACGACTTTTTGTAGCCGCAAAATCGAACGGAGCCAAACCATGGACGCATTAGCAGCTATTCTTTCCCGTCGCAGTATCCGCCGGTTCACCGATCAGCCGATCCCCGACGATCTGCTCGAACAGTTATTACAGGCCGCCATGAGCGCCCCAAGTGCTCACAACGAACAGCCCTGGCATTTCATCGTAATTAAAGACCGCCAAATCCTCGACCAAATCCCCGAAATACACCCTTACGCCCGGATGCTCATGGAGACGCCATTAGCCCTGTGCGTTTGCGCCGACCACAATTTGGAAAAGGACCAAACCGCTGACTATTGGACCCAGGACTGCGCCGCCGCCACCCAAAATATCCTCATCGCCGCCCACGCTCTCGGCCTCGGCGCCTGTTGGCTTGGCATTCACCCCCGCCCCCAGCGAATCGACGCCATTAAAAAACTCCTGCAAATGCCAGACAACACTGTACCTTTTTCGCTGATTGCCCTGGGCCGACCCGCCGAAACCAAACCACCATCCAACCGCTTCAAAACCGACCGCATCCACCAAAACCACTGGTAAACCATACCAATCACGTTCGAACAACCCGCCTTGCCTCACCAACGCTCAACGTAGCCCCATCCGTCGGGTGGCCCTAACTGTGACCTTTACGGGTTTCTCGCCGTCGATCTGCCTCTTTAAGCATCCGTTTACGCAGCCGAATCGTACTCGGGCATATCTCCACCAGTTCGTCATCCTGTATATATTCCAGGCTTGCTTCCAGGCTCATTTGACGCATTGGCCGCACTTTGGCCGAATCGTCTTTGCCGGCCGCACGAATGTTGGTAAGATGTTTCGCTTTAACGATGTTGACACTAATATCGTTATCTTTACAGTGTTCGCCTACAATCTGGCCCTCGAAAACCTGGTCACCAGGTTTGACAAAAAATACACCGCGATCATACAAAGCGTCAAGAGCATAGGATGTAACATGCCCCATTTGCGTGGCGATGATCACTCCGCTTTGACGCTGGGGGATCGAACCTCGCATGGGTTCGTATTTCTCAAAAGTGTGGTGCATGACGGCGCGACCCTGCGTGGCATTGAGCATTCGTCCATGCAGTCCGAAAATCCCACGCGACGGAATCAAAAATTCCATGTGAACAAAATCACTGGTCCCGCTTTTGGCGTCCATCCGTACAATTGCGCATCGCCTCTCTCCCAACAGACTCATAACGGAATTCTTGCAGTCGAAAGGACAATCAACCACCAACAGCTCGATCGGTTCATGGCGTATGCCGTCGATCTCCCGGATAATCACGTTCGGTTTGCCTACGCAAAGTTCAAAACCTTCGCGTCGCATATTTTCCAGTAGTATCCCAAGGTGCATCAGCCCTCTCCCGGAAACAATGAACTCATCCGACGCTGAGCCACGCTCGACCTTTAACGCGACGTTATGCTGAAGCTCTTTATCCAGCCGTTCCCCGATTTTTCGGCTTGTTACGAGTCGCCCGTCTCGCCCAGCGAAGGGACCGTCATTGACACGGAACGTCGTGTGCATGGTTGGTTCGTCAACGGCCACAATCGGAAGCTGGCTCGGCCTCTCAGGGCAGGATATCGTATCGCCGATATCTACCGGGTCCAATCCCGATATCGCGCAAATATCACCGGCTTTGACCGTCTCGACCTGCTTTTTACCAAGACCATAGAACTGGTGGATTTGCATGATCTTTTGTTGAGTGTGTCGCCCTTGCCTGTCGATAACGGTAACCGGTTGCCCCTGCGTGAATTGCCCTGCCACTAACCGACCGATCGCGATTCGCCCCACGTAATCCGAATATTCCAGCGAAGCCACCATCATCTGTGCCGGTGCATCGCAGGAAACGTCTGGACATGGAACATGATTGATGATCGCGTCGAACACCGCACGCATATCGTCGCATGGATCTTCGAGGTTGGTCGTTGCCCACCCTTCTTTGCCCGAGGCGTAAATAATCGGAAAGTCCAGGGTGTCATCGTCGGCATTCAACTGAACCAGGAGATCGAAAACCTCATTGACCACATCATTGGGCCGGGCGTCAGCACGATCCATCTTGTTAACCACCAGGACCGGCCGCAGTTTGTACCCCATCGCCTTATTCAGCACGAAACGAGTTTGAGGCATGGGACCTTCGAAGGCATCCACCAACAGCAGTACCCCATCGACCATCTTCAACACACGTTCCACTTCTCCGCCAAAATCGGCGTGCCCAGGCGTGTCGATAATATTAATCTTGTATTCAATCCCCTCTGAATTGGTATATTGAACCGCGCAGTTCTTACTCAGTATCGTAATCCCACGCTCTCGTTCCAGTGGGTTGGAATCCATAATCAAACCGTGTTGCCCGCCGGCCAGCTTATCAAGGTCATCGTCGCGGAACATTCCAGACTGGTACAACAACTGATCGACCAGGGTGGTCTTGCCATGGTCAACGTGGGCGATAATCGCAACATTCCGTATAGTTTCTATGTTCATATTCTTCTCAATCATATCCCCTAATATACAATAACCCATCATTGTAACACGATCTAAAAAGAAAAAGCAAGAAAAAAATCTGCTTTAAGAAAAATCAAAAATCTGTGGTAATTCCCAATTATTTCGCCTTAAAAACAGTAAAAAACCGGCATCCTTTGCGAAAACCCCTGACCCAAAAGATCAAAAAACCACCCCCCACCCAACAATTGTCACCACCGCGAACAACTGTCACCCCTGCGAACAATTGTCACCCTTGCGAACAATTGTCACCCCTGCGAACAACTGTCACCCCTGCGAAGGCAGGGGTCTATCTCCCGCCCTTGTGTCTTCCATCACTCACTGTCACGATGTGATGCTTCAGTCGGAATTGGACATTTCCTGAAATTTAGTTAATCTTTATGATTTGCCAAAGGAGATGTCTATGAAGACCGACCGTAGGAAATTCTCGGCCCAACAGAAAGTTCAGATTTTACGCCAACACCTGGTGGAAAAGGTGCCTATCTCAGTAATTGAACCATCGACAAGAATAGTATCGGCTGGCCAAACGGAAGTAGGCTCTGTCCAGGTACAACCTGCCAGGGATAACCAGTTGAAGGCGACGAATTGTCGTGGGGGTGGTGGCCTTGTCTCCACTATCCCATTATCTCAATCACAAAAGACAATTCCAAGCTTTCCCATGCCTAAAAAAACAAAGGCAAATCAGATAAAAATAGGTGTCCCTCCATACATACGCCTTATTGCTTATCATTTGGATATGTTGGTCCTACAGATGCGTTACCGGTTGTTAACTTCTTTTTCGACTGATTTCGGACAATTGAAATAGCTTTGTCCATCTTCCGGAATCGAAGCAGTCCAATCAGCGAAGTCAAAAGAGCCCCAGGAATGCATGCAAAGCCTATCGCGCGGAACCAACCCTCACCTGAGAAATGAATAATCGACACGCCTGCAATCATCATGGCCGCTGCGGACCGCAGGTACGCCAGAAGCGTCCGTTCATTTGATAATAAGGTGCGATCAATCGCCAACTCGTCTCTCAGAATCAACTCCGACTGCTCAAATCGTTCATAAGGTTTTTTAATCATTCATTTCACCTTCTCGTAGAACATTAATGAAAACTATGGCTATAATATTGCAATGTTTGCAACAAGTCAACCGCGACTTTCTGGCTCGGTGGTTTGCCTGTTGTACTCGATCTGTTATTATTATAGAGATTGTAGCCTCTTTACAGAGTTCTTTTTATGCGATTTTGCATTTTTCATAGGTCTTGTGGGAAGAAAAGGGGACATTGTACTTTTGTAACCGTTCAGTTTTGTAGAGTGGGCTCTTAGCCCACGCGAATTTTGCGCAGCGACGC
Organism: uncultured Pirellulales bacterium; assembly: GCA_964537505.1. Classification (GTDB taxonomy): domain Bacteria; phylum Planctomycetota; class Phycisphaerae; order Sedimentisphaerales; family SM23-30; genus DAINBT01. The sequence goes on along the minus strand of CAZICK010000001.1, from coordinate 57,382 downwards.
GGCAATCTCTTCCTGTCATCCCCGCCCCCCTCTGTCATTCCAGCGAAAGCAGGACACGAAGCCAAGCCCAGAGCCGCGATAGCCAATCCATCTTCCGCCGCCTCGGCCATGCCCGCAATTTATCCTGTCGATATACGAGCCCACGATGTAAGATCGGGAGATTTCCCAACTGGAGCCCCCGAACGTTTTTTCTTGGCGTCAACTCATTGTTGTACAATCGTCTAACATTCATCGCTCTTACGAGTTGAATCCGCCTAACATCTACCCGAACCCTGAAAACGTGATTGCAGAGCTAAGGTGATTCAACTTTGTATCCCTGTTCCCTTAAAGAATTAGCAACATACTCCTGGTATTCTTCATGATCAAAATATTCATCCAAGGGATACGTAACATCTTCTCTACTTATCCCAAGATCCGAAAGAGCTTCTCTTGGTTTCTTTAATATTGCTGGCTCGGGTCGCACAGGGCCAAAGTAGGTTCCTTCTATTTCATCTTTATTCTTCTTCGCAATATCACGCATCGTATTCAATAATACCAATTGAGCAATTTTAACTCCAGGATAGAGAACAACAGGGGTATTGGAAACGTTAGCGATTTCTAACGTTAGGCAACCTCTGTACAAGGGATGAATCCATGGGGCAGTTTCTATAGTTATAAATGTCCGTGCCCAGGAAGATTTTGTAAGAATTTCACCAGAAACATCTGAAGGCAATTTAATATACTCTAAGGTAGATCCCAAAACAGTATGATGGGCAGGGAGAACCAGATAATATCCCATCGGAATATATTGTTCAGAATACAAATGCAAAGGATTAGTGAGACCCGGAACAAAACAAGGTGTTCGGTGCCCTCGAGGAACAAAGAAATGGTTTCCAAGCCCTAAGTCAATTGAATCGCTATCAATGCCTTTTGGATATGGCGTAATTATCAAGGACGAAGGTTCAAAAATCTGTTTTTCGAGTCGATCCTCTATATCCTTTTTGGTAAGAACCCCAACTTGTCTTTCAGTTTTTATTTTCTTTTTATTAGCCAATCTTCTATCGCCTTCATACACCACATTTCAACACGTTGTTCTAATGCAACTCTATCCTTTACTTTCTCTTTGTGAATACTTGGGACTATCTGATAAAGATCGTCCATTCCAGAAAGCCAAAAAAACATGGCGCCATTAATAATAGCGGTTGGATGGGGCATGTCACCATTTTTCCCGGCAAATGAAGGTACAATTCCATGCTCAAGGCATTCTTGTATTCTTTCAGCAGATTTTATAAAATGTTCGCACGGGTTTTCCCTACCCTCTACAAATTCATCCGCTAAATCATGAACTGTTTTTATTATATCGGGGCGGCAGAAAAACTTAATTAGACCTTGCCATATTTTCACCATGTAAGGATCATTAATATGTAATATAAGCGAAGACTTATATGCACTCTCCTTTGATCGTGATACCCCTTTAAGTCTCTCCCACTGCTCTAACTTAATGTGTTGTTCCCATTTATCTTTTTTAAGAGCTTTAACTTGTTCCCGAAATCTTAAGGGGGCACAAGGGTGATCAATATCAAATTCTAAAATTTGATCTGAAGACAAATCAATAACCGAGCGATATAATTCCATGTAGGCTAAAGTGTATGCCGGTCCCAAAAGTTTAACTGCCACAAGATCAGCAAAAAGTTCTTCCATCCACACTAAAATTATGTTTCCGGCCCATTCCGTATATTCCTCGAATAAGGGTTCAAGTTTCCCCTTCGTATCTTTACGTATCTTTGTGGAAAAAACACCCGCTTCTTCGGCTATAAAATGGCCAATTTCATGGTATAGAAGGCAATTCATAAATAGACTTTTAGATTGTGAATAGGGCAAACCAAGAAAACCTAAACGCTTAATCTTGACTCTTTCGGTCAAATTCTCCGGTTCTCCTATCAAAATTAGAAGAAATTTAATTGCTATTATAAGCTCAGTATGACGATGCTGGAAATAGTTCAACTCCGGGTTTGATTCTATGACAATTTTTGTTCCCTTAACCACACTCAGTTTCCCGGTGTGTTCGCTGAGAAATTGAATTAACGAATAAGGTACCTTTAAGCTATCTGCATCGAGAACCGGTTTTATAAAAGTGTGGAGTAGCTCCCAACCTTGCCTAATCGCGGATAGTTTAGAAATAAGTATATCAAAATCTAGTTTAGCGGTTTTAGGATTACCGGACTTCTCGAGATACCTAAGGGTATCGTCAGCCGTACGTTGGCAGAAAAGGAGAAATTGATCTGAATATTTAGGATAGGAATTATCGGCTCGGCTTTTTGATATGATTTCTTTTAGGGAAGAAACAAGCTTATAAGCCGCTGTATAATTGTGCAAAACTGCTTGATGACGCAACCTGTCTCACCCCCGGGGGCACTCGTTCTTCCGGTGTCTCTGCATTTATTATAGACTTCTTGGCAAGTTCACGGAAAAACCCTATTGTCTTTTCAATATGCTGGCCTCTTTTTTCCCGATCTGTTTTATCTCCAAGAATAATATTTAAAGCTTCTTCCGCTTCCTCGCTGCTTTTAAAAATCCCTTGGGGATTGAGCACACTACGAAGGGTGGTAATCTCTTGATAATTTTGAAAAACAAGATCAGCGAAACGTGAACGCTTAGTTATTTTTTCAGGTGAATCAACCGCGAGGAGAGACTCTCTTGCTAGTTCTATCATTTTCTTACGTTCGGGAACAATATCTGGTTTGCTTTTTGCTTCCAAAAGTTCATCAAGCAAGGCATGACTAAAGAGTCCCAAGGTAACATAACCTATACTATCCCTCATGTTACGTTTACCCAACATAATCAAAACTCCTTATCCTCATATCCTAGCACATCTGTCTTATAAAAGCAATAGGCAAAACATAAAAACATCAACACCACTGGAACCAATATCGGTCAGAACGTACGTTATAGGTTAGAAGTAAAGTCGGAAAGCCTAAAATCGACTGCCGCCGCCAAAAGTCCCAATATCGCGATAGTGTGATTAAATGTTTTGTTTTATTTGTTTTGATGTTTAACATCAAAACAAATAAAACAAAACATTTAATCACACTATCATTGAAATCAATTTTTGTTAAGCCAAAAACATAACTCTTTGCCATAGAAGCACTTACATCCCCACACTTTTAACAGTTATCTTGTTGACAACATTAGCTGGTTGTACTCTCCAGGAAAACTAGGTACAGGCCCGGAAACACAAAACAGGCCAGAAATCCTCTTTCTTTTCTCCTTTTATACCTTTACTTTCTCATTTCCCGTCCATGCTCTATGTCTTCCCCCAACTCACAACTCTTCTACCACGCCACGCCCAAGATGTCAACCAAAATCCCGACCTTTCACCTCCTGTTTTCTCCCCCGCCGACCTCCGACCCCTCCACTCTCTCCCATCCGACTACGCAATATTCCAACAACCCTGTTGCCAACAATTCTGTTGGCAACCGCCCCAAGTTCGCGATCCCTCCAACTCCGCCTCCCTCCAAGTTCGCGCCCCCAAGTGGTCCGCCCTCTTTCTTCCCCTCATCTACTCATTTACTCATCTACCCATTTACTCACCCACTTCTGTTAAGAAGTGGGTGAAAAGTAGGTACAAACATGGTACAAACCACATCACTTTTCATCGGAATTCATCCAAATTTCGCCGAATTTCGCGGTTTTTTCTTACCCATCTTGCCTAATCGTTACAATCGCTATGCAAAAATAAGCACTTACATCAATTCCAACAACGTAAAATAAGCACTTATGCGCATTTCCACTGACGAAAAATAAGGAGTTACATCAATTTCCCCGAACCAAAAATAAGCACTTACATCGATTTTTCGGACTCAATTGACCTATGAGCCGATCCTCAAATGCGAGACATGAACCGTCGAATTGAGCAGGTCCGTACCGCCGGTATCCCCTCTGCTGATATTGAGATTACTGATCGTAACCAGCGAATTCTCGCTGCGTAAACGCGAAAGAAACTCCATAAGCTCTTTGAGAGTAACATGTTGCAATTCAAGGGTAACGGTCGCCTCCGTATAGGTCGCATCCAGTTTGCGGGTTTCGCCCTTCATAACCACATTATCCTTAAGCTCGAGTTCCTCGGCCAAGCCGTCCAGAAAAGACAGCAACATAAAATCGCCTGGCCCAGAAGCGATCTGTTCCTGCAGTTTACCGATCCGCTCTTGCAACGTAACATATTGTCTGCACTGACTTTGCAACTCTTGCAGGGCGACGAGCTTTTCCGGCACCACCCGCTCCAGTGTCTCCAGCCGTGCCACGCTCGGCTTTACCAACACCATGTAGAACGTCACTGTCCCCACAAAAACCGCCAATCCGATAGATAACTGCTTTTCCCTACTGGAGATACGCATTATTATCGCTCCGTCCTTATAGATATCTCAAAACTAATCGAATCACTGTCCGGTTCTCTCGCAGGCTCGCTAACTACTTCTACAGAAACGAATTGCGGCACCTTCCGCAGTATATTCCGCCAGCGATTGGCAGTCTCAAAATCATTACAAACCGCACTGATCCGCACCATCGGCCCGGTAATCGAGAGGTTTTCAATACTTACCTTCAGTTCCCTCGGCGTATTTACCGAAATTGCGTGCAGCACCGCTACTGGGTTAACTCCTGTCCCCACAAGGGGTTCCAGATACTCATAGTCCCTCCGCAGCGTCTGTAAGTGACTATCCAGTTGAGCCAGTTCATTGACAATCGTTTGCTCGCTCGGCACGGTCTGTTGAAATACCAATCGTCCCTGCTGCCTGATATTCTCGTAGTCCTTTTCCAGACGCAACTTACGTACAAACAGACCGGTCAGCCAAACACCCGCCAGGGCCGCCACGAGCACCAGCGAGACCACGACATGTTTCTTGATATCGATATTCTTGTCGGTCTTGTCCCGGGCCGCTTTGATCAGATTGATGCCGATAGTATCCCTGGGCGCCAGGACACGCAGAGCTAACCCTTGCGCAATTACGTACTTATAGCTCATCTCGGAAACATCGGAACAATCGATATTTGCCGACAAGTTCATAACTGTAGCCCGGCAGGCAAGTGCCTGCTGCAAGGCTGAGATCACTTCCGCATCCTGGCTTATCTGACCAGCCAAAACCAGGTTGGTATTTTCCGGAATTTTTTTGCCAAATGCCGCTCTCCACGTAAGTTCTGTCTCCCGCAGCAGTAATGAAGCCATCTCATCTGAGTTGCCACCGTTATCGGTTTCGGCTCCGCCGGAATTGGGAATATTGCGGACTGCAAGAATGTCGTTATTTTCCGTAACAGCTATGATTATGTGCGAATGATCCGTATAAACAACTATAGCCGTCCCGCAGGCAATCTCAGGATGGTTAACCGCCACGGCCGCGTAAACGGCGAAAACCGGCCCATCCACGTGCTCACATCGCATCTTCGCCTGCCGCACTGTCTCGATCCGGCAGTTCAGCGATTTTCTGCTGACCGCGATTTCAAGCGTGGTTTTTCTGCTTCGCAAATCACTGCCGGGCAAACAGTTAGCGGTGATGATTTGTTCGGCAGATATAGGGAAATCGTTCCTGGCAGCGGTGTTTTTCTTCGTTTCGGTCGATTTATCGGTCGAACCGCCGTTTTGGATGGTGCGGAAGAAGATACCATTATGGGACATGGAAACAGCCACGGCCCCGCGTTTGTCAAAACCGCCTCGGCCGAGAAGTGACTGGAGCAACTGTACGGGCGAATCGGATTCCCGGCGCATAGGGCAACTGAACACCTTTTCCATACGGAACCGGTCACCGTTACGAGCCATCTGGACCGCACAAAGACCGAAACTGTCGAAATCTATGCCGATACATCTTTTAGTCATCACAAACCTATAACAAAACGCCCTCAAACCGGCAAAAACCGGCACCAAACAGGTAAAAACCGGTACCAAACCGGCAAGGGCCGGCACCATACAGGGTAGATACTGATCTGTATATGATACATTTCTCGACTATTTTGCGCACAATTTTACAATTCCTTATACAGTATTATTTCGGTATTTTGAGAGACTGAGTTTGTTTTAATTATGGCGGTAATAGTCGCGCAAATTTGGTTTACACTGCCGGAAGCTGTTATTTTGTAGTATCTGTCTGTGGGATCTGTAGTTAGCATTTCGGCTATGGCAGGAATCGCGACGGACGAGAGACCGGGGAAATCCCGCAGTTGTGCAATGCTGGAAAACGGCTGGTCCTTTCGCTGATCGACAACCATCTGAGCCAAGGCCGGATCGATATGTTCGGAAAGCGATTGAATCACCAGGGCCGGGGCACAATTGATGTCGATTTTTCCGTCGCCGCAGACGGTTAGATAATCGCTAAGGGCGTCGGTTGAATTTTGTTCGTCGTTCTGAAAGGGTCCATCGTTCTGGAAGGGTCCATCGTTTTGGAAGGCTTCATTGTTTTTGAGGGTTTTGCCGTGAAGGATTTCAGCGGTCATACCTCTGACCAATGAAAGTTCTTCAAGGATTTCGAAAGGCTGATTCTTACACTTGCAGGGGGTCGGCGTGGTCTTGTAATAGTCCGACTCGGCTCCGATGTTTTCACGACTTACAAAAGGCAAGACTGTAACCTGCTCGTCAGGATCGGTCCAATCGATAATGGCGGGAGCGAGACTGTAACCGATGAGCGGACAATTGGAGTGTTTGCGTATGTTCTGATTGAGCAGATCGATCAGTCGCAATAGTTGATTGATTCTGACCTGGTCGAGACGGCCGCTGCGGTCCCTGAGCATATTGATGTTTATTTTACCGTTTTCTTCGGTAAGCTCGAGGCTGCATCGGCCGGGGTCAATATCATAAACAGATAAGCCCGCGAGCATACCGCGTAAAGTGCGGTTGGTGCGAATGTCGGGGTTTTTATTTATGGCGGCAATGGCGATATTCAATCCGGCCCTGGCGCAATTCAGGGCCTGCAGACGAGTAGAGAAACTGTCAGCGGCCTGCAGATGCGTGCGTGAAGCATAGTTGAACTCCAATAGCAGGGCTGTCAATAAAACCACTATCAATAGTACCGTTATGAGTACAAAACCCCGGTTATGTGCTATATGTTTGTGTTCGTGCTTCATATTTTTTATTACGGTTTCTGTTGAGCGATATATACTTGGGCCGGCTGGTGACAATTTACATAGGCGGCGGTGGAAAAGCTGGTCGAGCCGGAATTTTCGTCAGCAAAAACAATGTTTATTTTGACTGCGTGCGGCAGTTTGCCGTCGTCCCGTGAGTTCCATTGATCGTGCCAGCGGCGACCGTCGTAAAAAGACAATTCTATTGATTCGACGTTTTCGGCAATTGGCAGCCAGGTTTCGCTCTCGGCGGTACTGTTTTTTTGTTCGGGTATATATTTTCGCTGAGAATAAAACAGGATGCCTTGTATGGAATCATATTTGTAGGCAGCTTCGAAAAGTCCACTGTATGAATCTTGTTCGTAAAATATCGGGGCGGTAGTGATGAGGCGCAGGATTATGCCGTCGTTGTCGGCGGCGTCGCCGGCCAGGTAAGTGGGAGAATCGTCCGGGCTGACAGATTGGGTATGATTTATGGATGATACGGTTGGAGCTTTTTGGGGTGCGGTTCGTCGGTAGGCACATCGTATCTGGCGTGTCATTCTGGTCAGAACCGAGCGGGCGTCGGTGGAGCGGACTATCTTTCTGTTGCATCGAAGAACCGATTGGGAGGTGGCGAAATAGGTTCCGTACACAACCGAGACTATGATCATCAGGATCGCGATGGATATAGTGATCTCAATCAGTGTGAAGCCGGTGTTCCTGATATTTTTTTGAGTTTGTCTTTTCATGGTTAGTTTTGTTTGGCAACATAGGTGGTCAGGGTTACGTGTTTGTCATGGTGGCCCTGTTTCCAACTGACATCCATACGGAGGCGGCGTAGCCCGGTGAGATCGCTGCCGTCCAATTGCGGCAGATGGAGGTCGGTGATTTGACTTTGCCAATTGAATTGCCGGTTGTTCTGTCGGATGGCGCCACTCTGGGAGACGGTGGGGCGGTCAGACAAGGCGTCCGACAAAGCAGCGGTCATTTTTTCCTGGGCCAGTAATGTGGCCTGGGTGCTTACGTCGGTACTGTCGGTCATGTTGATGCTGATAAGGTGCAGACGTATAAGCGCAACCATAGCGATGGCTACGACCGCCAGGGCGGCTATGACTTCGATAAGTGTGAAGGCATTGTTTTTGCGCCAAAATACTGGATTCGCCATTGTGGCTCTCCGCTTCGCTTAGTGTTCTGCCTTCGCGGGAATGACAGGTTACCTTGCGTGGATGACAAGTTTTTGTTTGGGTAACAGTAACTAATTGATGTTCCAGTTTTCGATGTCGGCGTCGTCGCCGGCGCCGCCGTCTTCACCGTCTTTGCCATAAGATTCCAGATCGTAATTTTTGCCATGTACACCCGGGCTGATGTAAATATAAGGTTTTCCCCATGGATCGACAGGGACCCTGGGGAGATATCCGTCCGGCTGGTAGCCTTCGATCGAGAGGTTGGATTCTGATGCCAAGATCGCCAATCCCTCTGATGTTGTGGGAAATCGCCTGGTGTCGGTGTTGAACAGCGCGAGTGCCGCTTCAATGTTTTTGATTTCCACGGTGGCCTTGGTGCGCCGGGCCTGTTCGGGTCGGTTTAGTATCTTGGGCATAACGATTGTTGCCAACATACCCATGATTACTATGACGATCATAAGTTCGAGCAGGGTGAACGCTTTTGCTGTTTGTTGATGGTAATTTTTCATTTTTTCTAACTCCGTTAAATCATCTGGTTGATCTCGAATATGGGCAGCAGCATGGCCAGTACGATAAAGCCGACCACCAGACCCATTATCAGTAAGACCGCCGGTTCGATCACCGAGGTGAGAGATCGGACGGTTAATTCTATTTCATTATCATATACCTGTGCAATATTGATAAGCTGTTCATCGACGTTTCCGCTCATTTCGCCGATAGAGATGGTGTGGTAGATAATGGGCGGGAACAAGCCGGTTTTTTTGATCGAATCGGCGATGGCGTTTCCTTTGCCGATGTTATCAGCGAGGTCATTCATCGCAGCGGCGATGAAGCTGTTTTGGACGACTCCTTTGGCGATATCGAGGGCCTCCAGGATGGGGATGCCGCTGGAGATCATTATGCCCAAGGTGCGTGTCAGGCGTATGGTTTCTATTTTGAGAAATAGCTGACCTGCCAGAGGCAGTTTCAACTTAAACCGATCCCATTTCATTTTGCCTGTTTCGGTTTTAAGGTAACTGCCGACGGCAAAGATAAAAATACAAACAATAATGACGATCAGCAGCAGATAGGTTTTGAGAAATGTACTGATGCAAATGAGCATAGTGGTCGGCCAGGGAAGCGAATGGTTCATATCGAGGAATATGTTGGCGATGCCGGGAACGACAAACGCCATCAGAAAGATAACCACGCCGACGGCGGCAACGGTCATCAGGGCGGGATAGGTAAGGGCGGCTTTGACCTTGCCGATAAGTCTGGTTCGTTTTTCCAGCATATCGGCCAGCTTTACAAGTACTTCTTCGAGGACGCCGCCAGTCTCGCCGGCATAGACCATATTAATAAACAGGTTGGAGAATGTGCCGGGATGTTTGCGTAAAGCGTCAGCCAGCGAAGCACCGTTTCTGACGCGATCGGTGATCTGTTGGATTATCTGAGCTTTTAGGTTTGCGTGGGTGTTTTTGCCGGGCACCTGGAGTTGTTCGGTGATGGCCGCCAGTGCAGGTACAAGCGGCATACCGGCGTGTAAGAGTGTGGCCAACTGCCTGGTGATTACGCAAAGGTCCCTGGGTTTGATCCTTCCGGTCGAGTCAGTTTCGTCGGCAGGTCCGGCGGATGAATCCAGTTTATTGCCGTTGGGGCAAGTATCTTCAGGAACGGGATGGGGACTGGAAAATACATCTGTATTTTCTTCTCCGGCGTCAACGTCATAGCGGACAGGTGGGTCAATTATGGTGACCACCGGCGGTTGATCGCTTTGAGAAGCACGGCAGAATTTGTCCATGTTGTTATGATCCGGTTGGGACATGTTCGGTGGTCCTTATATCCGGAGTAGTTTTGTCCTGGGTGACCCTTAATACTTCTTCGAGCGTGGTAACGCCGGCCATGGCCTGACGCAAACCGTCGTCGCGTAAAGTGCGCATGTTTTTTTTGAGGGCTGTTCCTTTGATAACGTGGGCCGGGGCCTGCCTGGCGATCAGTTCTTTTATGTCTTCATCGACTACCAGCAGTTCGAATATCCCGGTTCTGCCGAAGTAGCCGGTTTGGAAACACCGATCGCATCCGGCGCCCGTGTAAAATTGCGTATCCATATACTCCTGGTGAGAGTCTGTAAGGTTTTGCAGATTGTGCTCGGTCGTACATGGAGTTTTGCAATCCGGGCAAATGACCCGTAAGAGTCGCTGAGCCATTATCGCGATCAGCGATGAGGAGATCAGATACGGTTCGATATCCATATCGGCCAACCGGGAAACGGCGGAAGCGGAATCGTTGGTGTGCAGGGTACTGAGGACCAGATGTCCGGTGAGCGAGGCGTGAATGGCGATCTGTGCAGTTTCGATGTCGCGGATCTCGCCGATCATAATGACATCGGGGTCCTGCCGGAGAATATGTCGCAGGCAGTTGGCAAAGTTAAGATTGATCTTGGGCTTTACCTGCATTTGGCCCACCCCGGGTAACTGGTATTCGATAGGGTCTTCCACAGTGAGGATGTTTCGCTCGTGCGTGTTGAGTTCGTTGATGGCGCAATAAAGCGAAGAGGTTTTGCCGCTGCCGGTAGGGCCGGTCAGCAAAATGATGCCGTGCGGAGAATGGATCAGGTTTTTGAAACGATCCTTAATGTCCGGAGCGAAACCGATTTGCTCCAGTGTCAGTCCATGCCCGCCTTTATCCAGCAGTCTCAGGACGACGCGTTCTCCGCCGGAAGTGGGAATAATCGAGACGCGAATGTCCAGTTCCTTTGTGCCGATCCTGATTCGGCTTTGACCATCCTGTGGCAGTCGGTGCTCGGCGATGTTGAGATTGGCCATGATCTTCAGGCGTGAGATCAAAGCGGCAACCTGGCTTTTGACTGGAGTGAAGACATCGTGCAGTACGCCATCGACCCGAAAACGGATTTTTACTTCGTTTTCGTAAGGTTCAATGTGAATGTCACTGGCCCGATTATTGACCGCCTGGAACAAAATAGTATTGACCAGTTTGACGATAGGCGTTTGCCGGTCAATGTTAAGCAAGTCCTCCAGTCTGGTCTGGCCCGTCGTGTTTGCGGGGCTGGCGGCGGGAAAGCGTTTTTCTGTTTTTTTATTATCGTCCCGGCTGTTTGGATCAAGTTCGTGATAGTAACAACGGCTGATGGCCTGTTCGATTTCTCCGGGCGGACATATAACTCTCGGACAATAACGTCCGAGCAGATTCGATACCGCATCATAAGCCTCTGTGTTAAGAGGGTCGGCAACGGCAATGGTAACGTGCTGTTGTTTATCGGTGATCGGCACCATGGAATGTTTTTTGAGGAATTCGAGCGGTAGTTGTTTTACCAATTCGTCCTTGAGATCATCCGGAGAGATGGCATCCAAATAAGGGATGTCCCACTGCGTGGCCAGGGCCTGATAGAGTTGAGTGGGCATGATGAAGCCCTCTTCGATAAGTATTCGGCCGAGTTCCTGCCGGGGCCGGCGTGTCTGCTGCAGGCGTAGAGCCTGATCGAGCTGCTCGGCGGTGAGAGCCGTCTGGCGTAGTAAAATTTGCCCTATTGATTCTGTACGCACCATGCTTATATTACCAACTGTCCATCGCGGAGTCGCTTAACGCCAAATAGATTTTAATATATCCTCGTTTTCAATGTTTTTGTCATTAACCCGTTGGCCCAGTTCCGGCGCGATCTCATTCTGCTTCCTTAAGGTAACGTTTGCCAGGTCCGACTGGCTGCTCAGAACGTAGGGAGTTATGAACAGCAGCAGATTGGTTTTTTGCAGGCGGTCGCGCTGGAATTTGAACAGATTGCCGATCAATGGGATATCGCCAATCAGAGGGATTTTATTTTCGATGGTGATCTTGTCATCGCGGATGAGTCCGCCAATAACCACGGTTTTACCGCTGGCCATGGAAATTTCGGTGTCAATCTGCCGTTTTGAAGTGGTAGGAGTATCGGCGGACAAACCTGTAATACTGTCGATGAGTTGGGTAAACTGACTGCTGATTACCAAACGAATCATGTCCTTATGACTGATATGAGGGGTGATTTCCAAACTAACACCGACGTCCTTGTAGTCGATATTCTTGATGACCGTGGGCGTACTGGGATCCGACTCGGTAATTCTGGTCTGGATGACAAAAGGAATGTTGTCACCGACGATTATCTTGGCCTTTTTATGGTTGGATGCCAGGATATGCGGTGTGGAGAGGATATTCACTCCCGATTCCGTTTCCATGGCATTGATAATAGCGCCTATCTGGGTGTTACCGCCAACGTCCTTGAAAGCGCCGACAGTAAGGCCTTCCGACTCACCATTGACGGCGTCAACCCTGACGCCGAAATTTGTGTTGGCAAAACCGCGAACGCCATCTGAGACCGCCTGGTCAAAAGTGGCCCAGTCAATGCCTATCTCCAGCAATTTGTCCTGACTGACCTCCATGATAAGCAACTCGACCAGTACATTCTCACGTACGATATCGAGTTGTTTGATAATGTCGGAAAGAACCTTGAAGTCTTGGGCGGAAGCAGTAATAATTAGTGAATTGGTGCTTTCGTCCGCAGTGATACTCCCCTGCAGCGAATCGGTATTGGGGGCACTTGCAATTCTGAGGTTGGCGAGCACCGGCTGAAGGGATTGCTCGGCTTCCTTGGCCTGTGCGTGGTAAAGCGGCACAACATGAAAATTATACGAGCCGGCAGGCGTCTCTATATCAAGCTGCCGGACCAGCTCCTTAATAGTGTTGGTGTCCTGTTCGTCGGCTACGACAACCAGAGCGCTGATTCTGGGGTCAGGTTGAATCTGTACGCCAGTTTGTGTTTGGGACGCCGGGACGGGACGCCCGGGCGGGGAAAAGGTTGTTTTGTTTTTCTCCATGATTTCCATTATTTGCTTGGCCAAAGCCTGAGCGGAGGCATACTTCAAGTGTATAACCGTGCGCTTTGCCTTGGCGCTGGGCACGTCAAGCTGTCCGATGATATTGGCTATGCGGTGAATATTCGAGGAAGTGTCGGTCAGAAGGATGGTATTGGTAGGACGATAAGTATCCATTTTCGCGTCCGCAGCCAGGCAGCCCTGGAAGATGCTGCTGATTTCGTCGGCATTGGCATACTTCAGATGCATGATCTGAGTGACCACCGAATCGTTCTGCGGTATTTGCGCCGGGTCGCAACCAATGCGTATCAAGAGATTACGCTTGTTGGCTCCGGATCGCGGCACTATTTTTACATGGTCGCGTGTCGGAACAGCCGCTAACCCTTTGACTTCCAAGATTGACTCCAGGAAATGGTAAAGTTCACCCAATGGCAACTCGGTGTTTGACAGTACCGTAACATTGCCAGTGATACTTTCATCGACTATAAAATTTATCCCGGTCATGTCACCGATGGTCTTGATGACCAGAACTATATCTGTTTGGTTAAAGTTGATGGATATCGGCGTCTGGGTCAGGTTAGGATCGCTCAGGGTCGGTAGTTGAGTTGTGATATCTTCAAAAGTTTCATCAGGGGATATTAAACTCGCAAGGTTCGGCTCATTTTCAGTTTCATCGGGTGTGGAAATTTGCCCCGTACAAGCGGGTTCCAAAACAGTGCTTTGCGGCTCGACGACAGCGGAAGTACCTTCGGTGATCTCGCTTTGATCGGGTGTTGGGGTATCGGTGTAAGGCTCCTTGACGGCAATTACGGCGTCGGCCGGGTTGCCAGTGGTGTCGGAAGAAAACGAGTCGTATTTGACCGAATGGCGTTTGAGTATTCGGGCGGTTTCCTCGTCAATGGTGATGGTCTGCGAATCATCGGGAATTTGCGTGGTCGGTTTCGGCTTGTTGGCAACGGCCGGGACCTTACCCGGCGTTTGTTGGCAGCCCGGAAAGACAAGCCCAAGCAGACACACGCCCGACAGAATGCCTTTTACGATATAAGTGAATTTTTTTGCTGGTTTTCGCGTCATTGTTTTTTGGCTTTGTTTTAGGGGAAAGATAATGTTTTGACCTTGTTGTCCCGTAAAAGCTCGATATCCAGGTACGGCTGAGTCTTGGCCTTTTTGAAAACCTGGAAGGCTTTTTGTTTGCTGGTTAATTCCTGACCGTTGACGATCCGGATCACATCGCCGTTTTCCAGACCAATCAATTTTGCCGCTTCGAGGTTTTTCAAGTTACTGATGCGCAGTCCCTGAGCCTGATTGTCAACTATATGCGGTTCAATCCGGGCGGTAGCGAGAAAGTCCTCAAAAATTTCATTTCTAATCTGCGAGCTGGTTCTGGGTTCTTCGACAGGTATGGTTACCTGTAATGATGTATCGCTGCTGTTTGGGCTGGAATGAGGCTTGTTGGCGTTGAGTTCCAGTGTGGTTCTTCTGCCGCCACAGATCAGGGTTACGGCGTGTTTGTTTATCTCTTCGATACGGGCTCCGGCAACCAGATCGCCGATTTTATAATGCTCAGCCGTGTTCGTGGAAAGATCCTCGATAAGTGCCCGGGCGATCTGCGGGGGACCGGTAATCGTACCCTGCAAAACCAGATTGAGCTTCGAACCGGCAGTCTTCGCGTCCGCTTCCGCAGGCTCGTCCGTGTGATCCGTGGTCTGGGCGGTTTCGAACAGGTTTCTATTGAGAATCTCATTGTAGTTTGTCTGGGAAAACTCAGGCGGCGGAGCGGATGTTTCAGGTGCACGGTCCTGCTCTGCTGAGATATTTCGACCGGCAGCGATTTTGAGCTTGTCCTGCACAGGCATGGCCTGAATAATTATCCAGACCAACGCCAAAACAAGCATTGAATTGGTTGCTAACAGTATCTTGCGTTTATCCATTACAACTCTCCATTTATGGACATACACCACCTCCACGTATAAGGTTATCGCCCTGTCAGGAGAGGTACTTAAGTCTTTAGAAACCGACTTGGCCGATCACGCCTCTCGGATATGTCTGCGAGTTAATACATCGAAAAATGTTTTATTATCGGTCCGCATTCAGCTCAGTATTACCGCCATTATTGCGTAACAAACGTTGGCCAGCCCATGGAAAAGAACAGGAGCCAACAAAGACCTTGTTCGGACAAAGAGCCATCCCAAAATAAGGCCGGGGAAAAATGTCAGGACCGATAAAATATCCCCCAAAATTATCGTATGGGCCAGGGCGAAAACCCCGGCTGATATAACGATCGTCATCCCCTGCCATATTCGCGGGTATCGCACGGCCAGGGGCGGTTTCATCTGCAGGAGAGAGCTCTGCACGTAACCACGGAAGAAAATCTCCTCTGCTACGGCAATGTACATAAATTGATATAGTATCCAGTTGGGCCAGGCGCCTTTTTCAATCGCCGGCGCCAAGGGTGGTGCGACCCCAATCCGGCTCAGCAGCCACAATCCTGCCAGGGTGGCAGGAAAAGCCGCCAGGCAGGTAACAGCCAACAATCCAAGGCAATAACCCGGCCGATCCAGGTTCAGTCCGAGCCGAGAGATTTTCCCGCCTTGAATGAGAGTGACCAGCCCAACAGGGGCGGTCAGCACAATGGCTGGTCCCAGCCAGCCTAGCCAGCCGCTGAGCGAGTTGTTAAGAATGCTTATCAACCATACAGCAGCGGCTACTGCAAGGATAAGCTCAAATATACGATTTGTTGAGATGGAGGAGGCATCTTCCAGCCTTATGCGGACATATCGCCCTGCATGGCTTTGAGGTGAGGGCCGACAAGGCAGTAATCTTTCCGATCTTTCCAGCATGGCATCAGCTCTCAGGAATTTTTGTTATAGGTCCTGAGACCACTCAGTTTGAATAAATATCGTTTCTTGCCAATTTTTCGGTCAAACAGACCCATAAATACTTACCTGTATTACCAGACTTATCTAATTTAATATAAAAACCCTGTATTGGCAAATCAGGAAGCTGAAATTACACCCTTGTAAATGAGTTGCGAAAGGATGAACCGGCCGAGTTTGGGTGCACCCTCGCCATTTCGCTGAGTTCACAACCGAGTTCGCGGGCAGATGTGGGCGTACCACTATTGTTGGAGTTTGTGATTTGGCCTGACAGTTTCGTCAGTCCTGGTGTTTTTGACGCAGGCGGGTGCTCAGCCGAAGCATTAGTTGAATGCGTTCGAATTCGTTCATCCAGTCTGTCAGGGTCAGGGCCAATTCCTGTTCGTCCGGGACGAACAGGCCGGTGGAACAGGCCGGGCCCAGTTGCCTTTGAGCGAGGCGGCGGTAACGGGTCAGGCTGCGGTCGCCGTACCAGGAGCACAATGCGAAATCCTCAGCCATAAACACAGCCACGGGAACACGGTTGCCAGCATTGATAATAAGGTTTTCAGACAATTTGCTGTCGGAGTCGCGATCAACGAATCGCAGATTGATTTTGTTGCCGGTCTGGGCAATGCGTTCAAGGAGCGGACACTGTTCGACGCAGTCGCCGCACCATATTCCACTGACAACAAGAACATTCATTTGGCGAACAAAACCCTCCAACAATTTTTTCTGCTAGGCTGTTATATGGGCAGCATTGTAAACAGTCTCCCACCGCTGCCGCTGATCGTCCGTACCGGTGACCAGGTAATCGTTATAGGCAAGCCCCCGTGCAAAGAGGTCTTAGGTATTCGCTGTTAAGTAACATATTTTGATCTCCAACTTGTGTTATAATCGATAAAATGTTTTGGATTTGCCGATCTAACCATGCCACCAACACTCATTATAAGCAGGACAGGGCCATTTTGACACGAAAAATGCGGTACCGGCAAAAACTGCGGCAATGCCGGGGGTACGGGTTTTGGTCCTACAGCAACCGGCTTATGGTTGGATTGAGAGATAAAACAAACTTTTTTGCCTGGCAAAGATGGTTTTTATGGTGTATGATCAGGGGAGCAGTAAGAGCATTTTATCGTGACGGTTGGTAAAAATCACCTCTTGGTAGAGGAGTCGTATTTATGCCTGCTAATATTCACAATCGGGAAATCAGCCAAATCGTCGAAGGACAGATGCGGCAATGGGAGATGGCGCAGAATGAACAGGTCAAGCGTGAGACCCAGACGCGGTTGGTGGGAACCGAAGGGGTCAAGATAGACTATATTGCCATCAGCCGGGAATTGGGCAGCGGCGGGGCGGAAATCGCCCAGGCCCTGACGGGGCTGTTGAAATGGCAAGTGTATGACAAGGAGATTCTCGATTACATGGCTGAGAATATGGATGTCCACAAAAGCGTTTTGGAGAGTGTGGATGAACGTACGATCAGTTGGATCGAAGACTGGCTGGCGCCGATTTTCACAGAAAAAGCGGTGCGACAACTGGACTATTATCGTCATCTGACGAAGGTTTTGCTGGTTATCGCCAAGCACGGCCGGGCTACGATATTGGGCCGGGCGGCCGGGATGATTCTGCCACGAGAAAGTGGACTGAGCGTACGCATAATTGCCCCGTTTGATCTGCGTTGCCAGCGTTACGCCCATCGCAACAATATTGCTCTCGATAAGGCGAAAAGCATAGTGATCAGGGAAGACCGGGCACGAAAAGAATTTGCTAAGGACTTTCTCAATGCGGACATCTGTGATTGCAAATACTATGACATTGTGATCAATACCGAGAAGTTCAGCCCTGAGTCAGCGGCAAAACTTATTTGGCGAACGCTGGATCAGCGTACAAAAGGCACTGTTTGATACCCGATAAAATAGTAAAGTGCGTTTAGCAAAGTCAACTGACAACCAGTTTATTTAATGGCAATGGTCTGCTTGACGCTGCAAGCGGAAGCGGCGATTTTTGATCTCTGTGTTTCGCTGACGAAAATTTCGCTCGTTCTTGTGACGAAAGCAATTTTTAGAGGTTCTCTAATGCAATATGCCGCCGGCAACTGTATCGTTGTCGCGCATTAATACGAACCGGCCTGTTTCAGCTACGGATTCAAACGGGTCCATACACACATATCCGTCCGCCTTGAGGGTCAGTTTGGCCACTTCGGTGTCGTGGAGGTCCTTGGCGTCGGTGGCGATTATTTCCAGGGTGGAAGAATTCATACGATCGGTGATTTTTTTGACTTTGCACGAGACCTGTCGTGTGGCGCACTTCAGATCGATCGTTTCGTCTTTCCTAAGCGGTTCTCCGTTCATCCAGAATACCGTGGCCACGATTGTATTGTGAACGTGCGGTGACGGGCTGAGGTCACAGGCTACTTCGCCCCTGGCGAGTCCCTGCATGGCGTTTTTGTTTTTGAGGACTATGCCGATCGATTCGCCGGCGATTGCCTGATCTTTGCTGGCTCCAAAAACCTTAATATAGTCCACCGTTGCGGTCTTGCCGAGCGGGTGGAACATGATATCCTGACCGTTGCGGAGTGTACCCGATGCCAGGCGGCCTACCAACACCTTTTCGCCTTCGAGTTCATATATATCCTGTACCGGGAAGCGAAGCCGGCCATTCTGGGCCGAGGGGGCCGGTTGCAGTTGGTCCAGTCCTTCCAGCAGGGTCATGCCGTCGTACCAGTCCATTTTGTCGCTACGTCGAGCGACGTTTTCACCGAGGGTCGATACGATCGGTATCGTCATCAGTGGTGGTTCCATGCCGAACTCTTCAAGGCGTTTGGTAATATCTTTCTTGATTTGTTCGAACCGCTGTTGATCGTAGTTGACCAGGTCCATTTTGTTGATAACGATCAGCAGTTGCCTGATACCCAGCAGGCTGAGCATATACGCGTGACGGTGGGTTTGCTCCTGCAGACCTTCCTCGGCTGCGACCAGCAGCAGGGCAGCTTCGGCCTGAGTCGAACCGGTTATCATGTTTTTGAGAAACTGTTTATGTCCCGGCGCATCGATAATCACGTATTCACGTTTGGCTGTTTTGAAGAATATCTGGGCGGTGTCGATGGTCACGCGGTTTCTACGTTCTTCCTCCAGGTGGTCCATGACAAATGCGAATTCCGGTACGCCGTCGTTTTCTTCGCTTGCCATGCGTACTTCGTCCATTTTGTCGGGTGGCAGTGAATTCGTATCATAAAGCAGTCTGCCGATAAGCGTACTTTTACCGTGATCTACGTGCCCAACTGCTACAAATTTCAGGTGATCTCGCATGTCTGTGTATTCCTTTCCCTATCGCCATGAACCCATATTTCTACATATATCCCAAGGCTCGGAGTTTTTGCATAGTATATGTGTCTTCTTTGTCCTGTGCTCGGCCAGCGCGTTCGGAGGTCGTGGTTGTTTCCAGTTCGTTTATCATATCGTCTATGGTGGCGGCGTTTGAATCGACTGGATTGCAGCAGGTGGTACATCCGATACTGCGATATCTTTTACCGTTTTTGGCGAAGTACAGTTCGGTGATCGGGATTTGTTCTCGTTTGATGTATTTCCAGATATCCAGCTCGGTCCAGCCCAGCAGCGGATGCACGCGTATATGGGTCTGTTCCTCGGCCTGGCTTTTGAACTGGTCCCACAACTCCGGCGGCTGGTCCTGATAGTTCCATTTAAATTCCTCATCGCGTGGCGAGAAGACCCGTTCCTTGGCCCGGATCCCGTGTTCGTCGCGACGTATTCCCAGCAGCAGGGCATCGAAACCGTGTTTGGCTATAGCTATTTTTAATGCTTCGGTTTTCAGGGCAGTACAGCATTCCAGTTTTTTTTTGCAGGTCATACCGGCCGCCAGGGCTTTTTCGTTACGCGTTATTACCAGGTCCAGCCCCCACTTCCTGCTGTATTCGTCACGAAACTTGTACATTTGGGGAAACTTGTAGCTGGTATCGATATGCAGTGCCGGGAAAGGCACTTTTCCAAAAAACGCTTTCCGTACCAGCCATACCATGGTTGAGGAATCTTTACCGATCGACCATAACATTGCCAGCTTCTTGTAATGGTAATACGCCTCGCGAATTATATAGATACTTTGACTTTCCAACTCATCCAGTTTGTCCATAGTCACCAACTTCCTTAAAACTAATTTTTTTTCTCAGAGTTGACCTTGTCGTCAGAACCTGGGTGTTATCGCACTGCCTGTGCCGTCCATATCGTTCGGCGGTTCAACGCCCAGTTTATCGAGTATAGGTCTTGCCAACATCAATATTTCCAGATCGTCTTTTGGCAGTTCTATACCGCGAGCCACCATAAAGGCGTCATCATAAGTGTGCATTCCTTCCAGTTCCGTTTTTTGTAGTATTTTGTTGCCGGCTAATCCGAGTTTCAGATCGTAGCCGTCGTATGGTATGGCGATCAGGTCCGCCGCCTTGCCGTATGTTCCCTTATACATGGCCGACTGTTCCGGCTCCATTGTCGCGTTTTTCTCACGGTCGCTTGGCCAATACACATTTTCCCGCATTACTACTTTTTTTATCACATTTTCGCCCGTTTCCGGATCGCGCAGTTTCAATAAATCTTCTGCAAGCCGTTTGCGTACCTGTTGATATTTTTCTAACGGCACGATTCCGCCCGGTTCGCGTCCGAGAAGATTTACATATATCCGCCCAGGTATCAGGCAGTACGCCTTCGATTTGGCTGGATCGACAGACAGCGGATGGACGATTTCCTGTGCGGGCGTCGTCCAGCCCGTTTCGACCAGGTACCGCGAAAGCTGTACTTCCTGCTTGATCCGGCAGAAACCATGGTCGCTGAAAATCAATAACGGTATATCCGGCAGTTGCTCCAGCAGTCGTCCGATTGCTTTATCGATTCTTCGATAATATGCGAAAAACGCCGGTGCGAATTCCGGGTCGTTATCTTCCATTTTCTGCCAAAGAAAATGGTTGATTCGGTCGCTGCCCATAATATGCGTATGAAAGAAATCCCAACTTTCCTTATCCAGGTAATGAAACATCGCCTCCATCCGCGTATCCAGCGTTTTGTCGAGGTCGGCCAGCATGGCGCGTTTATCACGCCGGGCCAATTGGGCGTCACTGTCAATGCGGTAATCTATCGAGCGCAGATATTCGCTTTCGCCGGCCGGGTATGCGGCCTTTTCGATGGTGGGCGCAAGAAAGTCGCCTATCAAAATACCATTGACGCGACGGGGCGGATAACTGCTCGGCACATTCATTCCGAATACACGCTTGTCGGCGCGGGAGAGCACTTCCCAGATGTTTTCGGCGGACATGGTTGCGGAGTTGGGAAACATCAAGTCGTAGCTTTCCGTTCGGCGATCGATAAATCCGTATATTCCGTGTTTACCGGGATTTTTGCCGGTCATGTAGCTGGCCCAGGCCACGCAGGAAACCGTCGGCTGTACCGATCGCATCTGCCGGATACCCACATTACCGGCAAGTCCAGCCATATTGGGCATTACGCCATCGTCCATCATCCGTCGCATCAGAGCGAACGGCACACCGTCAATACTCAACACCATCAATTTGGGATTATGTTTTGCGGTCGTCATTGTTCTTACTCATTTGATTATTCTGCTGTTGCCTTGGGATCACCTGCTAATCTGCCCCAGGTTACCACGTTCCATGCCCGTTCGTGTCCATAGTACAGAATAAATTTAATAATCACATCCAACACCATTATCCAGCCAGCCTTTTCCATGTCCCTTGTGATTATCCACGCTATCGCTCCTGAAGCCATATTCGCCAATATCCGCCATGATATTCCTTTGGTTATACTGCGCAACCGTGTCTCAGTTAAGCTGCTTTTACCATTAGTCATAATATGAGTTTCCAATTATGTTTGGTTAGCTGCCATTGATTTGTTCGTTGCCACATTAGTTGCCGGCAGATATTTCGAAACTGTCGGTTATCGCATTATTACTCTCATTTGTTTCCGGTACGTCGTTGTCCGGATCAATTATCAGCATATATTTACAGTCGCCTGCCTTGCCGGCCACCAGATGCCATATTTTTTCATCCACCGTGAATAGTATCTCCCGGCCTGGGGGGATAGGTTCCCGGCCAGTGGCGAAAAATACTCCCTGACCTCCGGCTACCAGTGCGACTTTGTAACTTCCAGCCGGTACGGTTCCTGTCCCGGTGTTTTTCAATACACAGGAAAAGGTAACTGTATCACCTTCCTTAATGGTTGCCGGCGCAAACGTAACTTTTTCGCAAATCAGATCAACCGTACCTCCCCAGTCAGTTTTTTTCTGGGCCATTGCCGCCACATCGCGCCCGGCCAGCAGCGCCTCTATCTCCAGCCGCAAATGTGGCATGCTTTCTCCGTCATAGCCGACATGTACACTTTGTATTTTGCCGTTTTTATCGATCAGGACCGTTTGGGGAATGCCGTTCACCAGGTATTGACCAGACACTGCTGCCTGCCGGTCCAGCAGTACGATAATATCGAGTTTGTTTTCCTTTAGGAATTTGAGGATATTGGTTTTTCGGGATTTATCTTCGTTATCTTCGTTTACCGCATACAAAACCACGCCTTTGTCCTTATACTCCCGAGCAATTTCGCCCAAACCCGGCATAGCAGCCCGGCATGGCGCACACCATGTGGCCCAAAAATCCAGAATAACGATATCTCGGCCTTTGTGACTGGCCAGTTCCATTTCTTGGCCGTCCAGCACGTCTAATTTGAAATTTGCCGCCATTTGTCCCAATAATGGATGATCGCTGGTTTTTCCGAAGTACAATACTTCCCGGGCCCAACTGGGGGGCGAAAAGCCCAACGGTGTCTGTTTTGCCGGCGCGTCGGTTTGCCAGTTTTTGAAATTCCATTCCAGCCGAGCTTTTGTTTTGTCCTGTTTTGGTTCAATAGCTATTTTACGTAACAACGGTTTAGGGCCGGCTTCTATCCACAACTGCCAATCCATCTTAGGCTGGACAAGTTTCAGGTTTAGATGATGGCATTGCACCCCTTCAATCTGTACCGTACCAAGATATTCGTTTTTGTCGGTGTTGGGCATAATCACTTTATAGGCGTTCCCCAATACCAGACTATCTATCATAGGTATTGTGTCATACAACACCATCGACGCTGCGCCGCCAGGGACAAACATCTCCTCAAGGCTTGCCGGCGCTTTCTCCTGCAGATACTGGTTCAGTTGCGGTATATAGACCAGCGTTTTGCTCCCATCACACACCACCGTCGGGGCCATTAAACCTCTATTGCAAACCAATGCCAACCGGTTGGGTTTCTGCACAGTCAGCGTAAAATCTTCCTGGTTTATGTATATTATTTGTTCGGTGTCTATTCTCGCGTGGCCGGCGACCTCCACACTGTAGCTGGACAGTTGCGTAATATATTGAGAAAACTCCTGTATTATTTTTTCGGTTTCTCCTTTTTGGGTTTCTTGTTGGCTCCATGCCCGGCTGGTGGGATATCCGCCCAAAAGAACTACCAGCAGTGTTATTACAATTCCGTGTCTGATGTGTTTGTTGATCATAATTATTACCTTTAGATGTAACCTAACGCCCGCAGACGTTGTTTTACCTTATCGATATCTTCCGGTTCGGTGGTTTCTCTGCCGGCCAATTCGTGGCTGGCTACCAGATCGCGGAGAACATATACCACGAAATCGGTTACCGAATTATAACCGGCTCCCTCAATAGCTGTGGAAATTTTCCCGTACAGCGGTCGGGGAATCTTGATCGTCACCTTATCGGAACTTTTTTGAGGCTCATTTGCCACAGACAACACTCCTGCAATACTACTATAACACTCCTATTAGAGTGCCACATTTTGCTGTTTTTGTCAAGAGTTATTTTGGAGAAATTTTCAAAAAAAGACGGCTCGAAGTTAACTATTTGGCGACAAAACACTTACGTTAAGTCCGAGTTGATCTGCCCATATTTATTTTATGCTCGGACGTTGCGGGCACGGCAAGAATTCTTTATCGAAGTCTTTTATTTGACAAGATGTGTTAGCTTTGTTAATCTAGTTGGCGGAAGTGATCTTTACCGTGTGAATGACGATCACAAAATACTTACTTTAGTGCAAATTCTTACATAACCCTATTGGGTTCCAGGCTCTTGCCTGGTTAAGGAATATGTTATGGCAACTCAAGACTGGTCTGAAGATATACTAATGGTCGATCTGACCAACGATCCGGATTTAACCGATGAATTATCTGCTCTGATCGAACGTATGGAGGAAGAACCAAAGGATGTGGTTCTCAATTTTTCCGATGTGAGCTTCCTTAATTCTTCTAATATTTCACGTTTGCTGAGACTTCGCAAGGTGTTGGTGGATCAAAAACACCATCTTTGCCTTTGCGGTATAGCCGTTCAGGTATGGGGGGTTTTTCTGCTGACCGGGTTGGATTCTTTATTCGATGTTGCCGAAAACACTGCCACCGCATTGGCTTCCCTGCAGATGAAATTATGATTTTGGCCACACTTTTTCTTAAACATGACGCCAGCGTCAATAGGGGAAAAAAAGACCGTCAAACATAAATAAATGCTTGACGGCCCATTAGATCAAAAACATATTTACGTCAGTTCGGCCATGCAGAATACGCAATCATCGGCGAGACGCTCGGGAAAACCGTTATCCAGCTTTCAGGGCAGACTTTTCATAAACCGGGAAATTACGTACGATATAGCCGAACACCAACAAGCCGATAGAAATAATTCCTGCCGAGATCAGTATTTCCGACCAGGCGGGGCTGTAGGTTTGCCAACCACGGGCATGGATACCAGTAACACTGACATTGAATCTATGGATAAACAAACCAACTATCATACACAGGCTGCCCCAAAACAGGTTCGTTTCGGTTCTGACGACCTTCGGTCCTAATAATATCAGAGGAATAATAACGCCAACGGCCAGTTCCACCCAAAACATCAACGATTTGGTGCCGGATGTAAATACAGCGGCGATCGCTCCGGGCTGAGCGACTTCCTGGGCGATGATTCCGGCAATTCGCACCAAAAGATAGATGCCCAACAGCGTAGGCAGCACCTTAGACAGACCGGATAAGAGTTCCAGTTCTGATTTTCGCCGGAAAATCCTGGCACTGACCAAACCTTCGAAGATCACCATAGCCGGTCCTATCATGATAGCTGAAGCCAAAAATACAAAGGGCTGCATCGGTGTGTACCAAAGGCTGTGCAATTTATGAGGGACGATCAGATAAAGCGAGCCAAGGCTGGACTGATGCAGACAACTGAGCAGCACTCCAGCCATGATCAGCAGGACCGGGACATTTCGACTTTTACCGGTTTTGCCCAATTGCGTCAGTTCAAAAACCACGGTAATGGCGAATACGGCTATTGCCCAGCCGAATGAAGTCGTCATGGCGTAAGTAAACAGGGTGAGCAAAACGATCACGATCAACGGCGTAACACTACGCCACAACTTCAACAGTTCCGTCAACTGGAATTTTTCCAGGATGCTTGGCAGGAACTCGAATACCAGTATAGTCAGATATGTCGCTACGCACCATCCGACTTCGAACATAACACTGTCGTGCTGCCACATCCATGGCAGGAACATGTGCCACATAACCGGTCCTCTTCCGAGGTCAACGACCAGTGCCGCCACGAACAGTACGTACCCCAAAAGTGCCGTCAGGATTGCCGGTCTTGCCAGGGAATGATACTTCTGATTGCCCCAAATATAGATCGCAGCCGTTAGTGTAAAGCCTCCCGCGGCCAGAGCCACACCGGTAAGAATGTCCAGCCCAATCCAAAAGCCCCATGGATAAGCATCGTTGAGGTTGGCCACCGAGCCGATGCCGAATATAAAACGTTTGATCATCAGCACTATACCAATAACGGCCAACAAATACAGAATCCAGCCCCCTGCGTTTTTGTTTTCCGTGGTAATGCTATTTTCAGCCATTGGTACCGACCTCACTTTCTTTTTTTGTAGAGTTTTGTTGTGATTCGATTTTATTACGTCTGACAGTATAAACACCGGCCATACCGGCCAACAGCGCCACAATCGCATAGGGCAGTCCCTTCATGGCCCAACTGGTCTGATTGGCCAATGGCTTAGTGGGCAGACCGACCGGATAACGCAGTTTGTCAAACGACACACCATTGGCTGCCAGGACCAGCACGCAGGTACCACCCACTTCGTTTTCACCGTATATGTAACTGTTGTATTTGCCGGGATTGTCTTTCATCCGCTGTCTGGCCTCAGCCAGCAGTTTTCCTCTTTCACCGGTCACTATGGCGTCGGTGGGACATGCCTTGGAGCAGGCCGGCTCTGTCATGGCGGCTTCGCCATGAGTGATGCGATCAAAACACATGGTGCATTTGCGAATACGCGGCCAAGGTTTGTTCCATTCGAACTTTGGAATCTGGAAAGGACACGCCAGCATACAATATCGACAACCAATGCAACGGTCCTCATGCCAGATAACCGGTCCTTTTTCTGTTTTTTCCAAGGCTCTGACCGGACACGAAACAACGCATGCCGGCCATTTATTTCGATCCCTGGCATCAGTGCCACAGTGCATACACTGCAATTTACTGAATACCCAGTTTAGCTTGCCATTTCGCTCAATTTCGTTGAAGGTGATTAAAGTCCAGGTTTTGTCCGACAGGTCGCGTGGGTTTTGATAACCTTGATCGACAAATGCCCTGGCAGTGCCCTTTTGGCTCGGCAGGAAACTGGTCTCCTCAGCCTCCAAGCCGTTCCACTGCTTGCAAGCCACTTGACAACTGCGGCAGCCGATACAACGGGTTGAATCTAACAACATCGCTGTCATATCATTCATCGGCTTAACTCCTTTCTCGCTATAAGGCGAACTCGGGATATTAATTAATGTTTATTTTCAATATCTTCAAACCACATCGAAGTATTTTCTGTGAGTGTTCGCCCATGCGGTTTTTACCCGGGACGGGCACTGCACGGTTATACTGACTCCACTATTTTATGTAAAGCCATGAGCAACTTGTCGTAATCAGGCTGCGAAAATTGTTCCTTTACAATTTGCATGTATCGAATACTACCTTGCCTATCAATGACCAATACGGCACGGGCCAGAAGCATTCTCTCTTTGATGATCAGGCCATACGCTTTACCAAAATCCCGGTTCCGGTAATCCGACAGAAGCAGAGTATGGCTGACGTTTTTTGCGTCACACCACCGCTTTTGAGCAAAAGGAAGGTCCCAGGAAATCGTCAAGATCGCTACGGTGTCTTTCAATTTCTCTGCTTCCTGGTTAAGCCGTAGCGTCTGCAGGTTGCACATGGGCGTATCCACAGAAGGAATACTGCTGATCACGACAACTTTACCTTTGAAGTCGCTGAGCTTGTGCTCATTCAGTTCCATATCCACAACGGCGAATTCCGGTGCCCGCTGGCCAATCTTCAATTCCGGACCTAACAGTGTCAAAGGCACACCTTTGTGCTGGATGATGCTGGTACGCTCCGGCAGGGAGGATATGTCGGAGGACTCCTTTTTACATCCACTCAATACACAAAACACCGCTAAAACCAGTATGAACATTTTTCGCATAATGCAGATTCTTTTTCTTTAGGCTACAAAGCCACTTCGGAATGCTTTTTCAAATCCAATTTACTGATATCCACCATGAACGCCTTGGTCTCCGGGATCATCGTATTGCCATCGCCGACGTTGGGCGTCAACAGGTTGGCGCTATCGCCGCCCGAACCGTCCTCGGGCATCTTCCAGCCAAAGTGCCAGGGCAGGCCGACTTGATGGACTTTCTTACTGGTTACGCCGTCAACGGTAATGTCCAGAGGTTTATAACGGGCGGTTACCAAGGCGATTGCCGTCACCGCACCACGAATACTGCAGACGCGGACCTGGTCGCCGCTCTCGATGTTTTTTTCCTTGGCCAGTTCTCGGCTCATCTCGATGAAAAGTTGCGGCTGCATTTCGAGTAACCAGGGTGTGTGCCGGGTCATTACGCCCGTTTGCCAATGTTCGGTTACCCGATAAGTTGAGCAAACATAGGGGAACTCTGTCGATCCGCAAGTCGAACATGGATCGGCAGGACCGCTCCAAAGCTTGGAGGCGGGATTGACCATCTGGTTATTAAACAGATTCTTGGTAACCGGTGTTTCCAACGGTTCGTAGTGCTCGGGGAAGGGGCCGTCGGCTAAACTAGTGGCGAAGATTTGAGCGTGTCCTTCGGGCTTCAGGATAAACGCGTATTTACTGGCAGGATTCGGCGTGCCATCGTGATTCTGTAGTGGCGGCCAACTGCCGTCCGGGACATCACCTACCCATTTGCCGTCTTCCCACGCGATTACCGGGCGTTTGGTATCCCAGGGCTGTCCTTTCAAATCAACGGAAGCCCGATTATAGATAATCCGTCGGTTGACAGGCCAACACCAGGCCCATTCCGGGTTCAAACCGATACCGCTGGTCTCTCTAGTCCGCCGAGCGGACATGTTGCCCTCTTCGGTGTAAGAATTGCAGTATAGCCAGTTACCAGAAGAGGTTGAGCCGTCGTCCTTAAGAAAGGCAAAGCTGGGTACCAACTGGCCTTTCTTGAAACTTCCCTTTTCGCCGAAGTCCACGTCCTGGAGGAAGTAGCCGTTAATTTCCTTGGCAACGGCGTGGGCGACGCCCTCAGGATGTATGCTCTTATCGAAGTAATCCCATTTGAGATTAACTATCGGATCGGGGGTCTTGCCGCCTTCTTCTACGTACAGTTTCTTCAATTCCTCATAGATCAGGTTTATGATCTCGGCGTCGGGTAAGGCTTCACCGGGAGGATTGGCTGCCTTGTAACGCCATTGCATCCAGCGGCCGGAATTGGTAATGCTACCTTCCTTCTCGACCGAAGCGGCCGCCGGTAAAACAAATACCTCGGTGTTAATATCCTTGGCATCAATGCCCAGGTTCTTATCCTGGAAGAACCAGCCGGTCTCGCTGGGGAAAATGTTTATGTTTACCAGCCAATCGAGCTTGGCCAGTGCTTTGCGGACCTTGTTAGCGTTGGTGCCACTGCACGCCGGGTTTTGGCCCCAGGAGAAGAAGCCCTTGATATTTCCGTTGTACATCTCGTCGAAAATGGTCAGCCAGGAGTAATCCGCTCCATCATCCAGCTTGGGCAGCCAGGAATAACCGAAGTCTTTTTCCTTCGTGGCTGCTTTGCCAAACATCGACATCAGTAAGCTGGTCGAGTATTTAGGATAGTTGCCCCACCAGTTTGCGCTCAGTTTGCCCAGTGGCTTGGGGGTGCACTCGGTATTATAGGCATCCAGCGTTGGCTGTGAGGCATTGGGGGTCTTGAGGTAACCGGGCAGAGTGTGGAACAGCAGGCCCTGGTCGGTTGATCCCTGTACATTCGACTCGCCGCGCATGGCATTTACCCCGCCACCGGCACGGCCGATATTGCCCAGCAGAAGCTGGATCATCGCCATCGTCCGGATGTTCTGTGTCCCGGCGGTATGCTGGGTCCAGCCCATCGCGTACATAATGGTGCCGGCTTTTTCCGGAGCACCAGTTGCGGTATAGGTTTTGTAAACCTCCAGAAGATTCTCAACCGGGGTTCCCGTCACAGCCATAATTTTTTCCGGTGTATAACGGGAGAAATGTTTCTTAAGCAATTGATAAACACAGCGGGGATCTTTCAGGGTTGGGTCCTTCTTTGGCTCGCCGTCCGGGCCGATCTGGTATTCCCATGTGCCCTTGTCGTACTTACGCGATTGTGGATTGTAGCCGCTGAATACACCTTCAATTTCGTCAAATTTAAACTCGTCAGCAATCAGGAATGCCGCATTGGTGTAGTTAACCACGTATTCCTTATGAATCAGATCATTGTCTGTAATGTACTTGATCATTCCGCCCAAAAAGGCGATATCCGTTCCCGAACGCAACCGGGTGTAGATATCCGCTACCGAGGAAGTACGGGTAAAGCGTGGATCAACGCTGATCAGCTTGGCTCCCTTCTTTTTGGCCTCGGTTACCCATTTGAAAGAGACCGGATGATTTTCCGCGGGATTGGCCCCCATCGCAAGAATGCAATCGCTGTTGCGAAGATCAATCCAGTGATTGGTCATGGCACCGCGACCGAACGTTGCTGCCAAACTGGCGACGGTGGCGGAGTGGCATACACGCGCCTGGTGTTCGATATACACCAGGCCCATCGCTCTGAGGAATGCCTGGTAAAGCCAGCACTCCTCATTGTCCAAAGCCGCACTGCCCACCGATGCGATGGCCGTGGTACGGTTTACGACCTGGCCCTTCGCGTTCTTTTCGGTGAACGTCTCATCCCGCGTCTTCTTGATCCGCTTGGCAATCTCTTTCGCGGCCCAGTGCCAATCCTTTTCCTGGAACTCACCTTCGCCAGGAGCACGATAGAGCACCTTCTGCAGCCGCTTTTCATTGTCTGCCAGTTGATACACCGACGACCCCTTGGAACAAAGCGAGCCTTCGTTGATAGGATTTTCGGGATCTCCCTCGGTGTTTACCACCTTGTCATCACGACTGTGGACAATAATGCCGCACCCCACGGCGCAATAGGGGCATATCGTGGTCGTCTCCCTGGTAAGGTGCGTCTTGAACTGGCCCGCTGCCGTGGCAGCCTGCAATCGTTCCGGACGCCCCAACAGCAATCCCAACGACGCGCCCAATCCAACCCCCGTACTGGTTAAAAACCCTCTACGCGTTAACTCCATCTTATTCTCCTTGTAACAGAACAAAGATTTATACGACGTACTTCGTTTTGGAGAAATGACATTTTTTTATTTTTTTGCATCATTCATTGTTGTTCAGTTGGCGGTTGAAACCATTCCCACAGGCTCAGCAACAAAACCGGCACCAATTGCAGCCTGGTCAAGTTCAACCGACAAGAGATATTCTTTATCGTAATCGAATTCTTCCCCGCTTTGATCTTCAGAACAGACAAAAAACTTCTGATATCTTTTACACTTGTCGCAGACATAAATCCGGTATTTATCATAACCGTCCACGGTGAGGAAGCCCAGATCATCATGGTTTTTGTTATTACAAAAATTGCAACCGATACGGACGAAGTTCCATCTGGTACTGCAGCAGCAGCACCAGAGTTCCTTTTTGCCATTATAGAGGAGTCTGCCCAGGACCGGCCAATGGCCACATATTGGGCAAAACCCCTGATGCCAAAGCCACAAGTCGATATGAGCGAGAAACGATTTGGCGATTTGCTGGCGAAATGGACGGGCCAGGCTCAAGGATACAAATTGCAACACATTGGCATCTATCGAAAAGTTTTGAGACCAAACCTTCAACTCGCTCCAGGAATTACTTATGGTTGCCCGTAATATTTGCTGGGCAGGCAGTTGCCCCGATCGGTATGCCCGGTCAAGGTTGTCCAGGTCTTCACCTTTGTCTGGAAGGATTTTTCCCAAGGTGATCAACAATGACTCAAAATATTCTTCCAACACCGGCTGGTTAATCTCGAGTTCTTGAGGAACAAACAAATATTTTCCCGCTTCCAGAAGCTGATGCAACTGATCTTTGTCCGTTGGCAGGGGAAAATTGTTCAAGAGCTGTTTACCAGAAACCGCCTCTATCATCTGGGAGAAGTCTGCCGCCCAGGCATCGCTGTTTTTCTGTTCGTCTTGAAACATTAATTCCTTTGCTTACAATAGGTTCTAACTCAATACGCCATGATTTCAGACACACCACAACATCCACAGCCATAGATGCCCTTATATGAC
Organism: uncultured Pirellulales bacterium; assembly: GCA_964537505.1. GTDB lineage: Bacteria > Planctomycetota > Phycisphaerae > Sedimentisphaerales > SM23-30 > DAINBT01. Next base: position 25,707 of record CAZICK010000001.1, on the reverse strand, counting down.
TCGAAACCATAGGCGCCATCGTCAATTGTGCTAAATTTTCTCGATTGTAAGAAAACGAGGCATAACATCAACAATTATTCTTGTTTTTTCACCGGGGGTTTCCGCTGGGTATCACGAGATTGAACTCAATGTTCTCGGTTTCAAGAATCATTTTGAGATGGTTACCTTGATGGATAGAGGCCTCCATACCCATATTACAGTCCGGAGATATCGTCCGGGGCACCGGAATCATTCGACTGGGAATGCCGGCATCTTGGACTGCCCGTTCAGCCCGCAATGCGAAATATGTGGATGGGAATATTACAATACAGCGTTCATCGGAAACAGCACATGTATCTCTGAGCGAGCGTACGAGATATTTAGCCTCCTTTTCGGTAGAATAGTATCCGATGCTGGCCCTGATAGTACCTTGCGGAAACGTTCCGATCAATTTGTGAGCAGATGGTGAACAATGAAGCCCGACTCGCACCATAATGCCGCTGTGTCTGTCCAGATCGTCTGCCACTTCTGCGATATCCCGATTTTTTACTGTAAACGAGAATATACCTACGTTGTGCTCCATGGTATGAGGGCCATATAACGTAATATCATCCATACTTAGGGATATATACTTGACTCAACCTGACCCAACTTATGGTATTTCATACTATGGAAGATTATCCTCGGACACTTCAGGCGTTAGAACAGCGATTTTCTACCAGCGAGGCTTGTCGGAAATATTTGTATTCACTTCGATGGCCGGATGGATTCGTTTGTTCACACTGCGGAGGTCGAGAAGCTTGGCCAATGAAGGAAGGATTGTGGTTGTGTGAGCAATGTCGGTATCAGGCCTCGGTAACAGCAGGCACGATTTTTCAAGACAGCCACTTGCCATTGACCACATGGTTTCGTGCAATGTGGTATGTCACCTCCCAGAAGAATGGCGTCAGTGCACTCGGGCTTCAGCGGGTGCTGGGGTTAGGTAGCTATAAGACGGCATGGGCACTCTTGCACAAGTTGCGACGGGCTATGGTTCGGCCTGGTCGAGATCGTCTGCGGGGCCTGGTTGAGGTCGACGAGAGCTATTGGGGTGGCGAAGAAAAGGGTGTGGCGGGTCGTTTGACAGAGGACAAAGCACTAATCATCGTGGCGGCTGAAGCGGATGGCGATGGTATTGGAAGAATCCGCCTGCGACGTGTGCCCGATTTGACCAAAGACACTCTGCATGGTTTCATTGCCCAAGTGGTGGAACCGGGCAATACGGTTCGGACGGACGGGCTGAATGCCTATCTGGGTCTGGATGGCTATCTGCACGACCGACAAGTTCAACGCCATCAATCCGAAGGTGAACATTTGCTACCCAGAGTGCACCGCGTTGTCTCGCTTCTCAAACGCTGGTTAATGGGAACCCATCAAGGAGCTGTTGGGCACGACTACCTGGATTACTATCTCGATGAATTCACCTTCAGATTCAATCGCCGCAAATCTGCATCCCGCGGTAAATTGTTCTATCGACTGGCTCAGCAGGCTATCCAGGTAGAACCGACTCCTTTCACCACGTTGATCAACCCACCACCCATAGGAGGTGGTTGAGTGAAGTATATATCCCTATCTTTTTTTGATAAGGAGTTACGAATAACACAGCGACGTCATGCCATGAGGCATTTATATGAAAACTCATTATCGCTAATGTCTTCTTACATCATTCACTCACTGTCACAACACACCAGCCAGCGACCCAATCTCCTCCTCGCTCAGCGCATAATTATAAATCCGAACATCATCCAGCAGACCAACGGAACCATCTAAAGAAATCAAGACATCCATATCGACGCCGGTGTCGATTGTCTGGCTGCCAAGGCTGATGGTGGTATCTTCTTGCTCGCCATCTACATAAAGCAGTATATCTTCGACTTTCACATCCTCTTTGTCCGGCAAGACAATCGCTACATGATGCCAAGTATCATCGTTTACAACTGTATCACCGACAACGCTGCCGCCAACCACGGCGGCTCGGAGGTTGCCGGCGGCGTTGATCACATTAGACCATAGGCTACCGTTGATTCCCAGCGTACCCCAACGCACAATCGATAGACCTGATCCATTTGATTCGGCCCTTACCCATGCGGTCACGCTTCGAGGTTTCGACCCGCTAACGCCTTTGTAACCTTCGACTTCCACATAATCACCGACCCCGTCAAATTCCAGCGCACCGCCAATCTTCCCATCACCCGGCCGCCACGTCGGATCCCCGTTAAGTGTCCCGTCATTACCACCCGCGCTATCACTGGCAATCGTACCACTCGATTCATCCAGTCTCCATCGCGCCACCAGCAGACGCGGAACTCCTTCCAGCCAATTCCTAGCCAGGAGAAGCAGATCATCCAGATCGACGTCATTAATCAGATCGATGTTGGCTCCGCCACAAAAACTGTTGATCAAGTCACAGTCAGTCTGTAGCCAGTGTGCAGCAAAGGCGGCAAAGTCGGCTATGTTAACATAACCGTTCAAATCCAAATCGCCGTCCACTGGGCTAAGTAAGACGCCGGCCAGCATGGCAACCTCACCGCCGTTTAGGGCAATGTCAAATATCTTCACATCATCCAACACGCCGACAAAACCATCACCTATTATAACGTTACCCACATCGGTCGTAGCGATACTTTGTGAAACAAACGTACTACCGCTATCAACTTTGACATCCACATACAGATTAATATTGTCGGTAAGTTGCTGCCAGGCAAGGGGGCTGCCAACTTCCACGGCTTCGGATACGACCGCGACGTGATGCCATTCGCCATCGGTAACACTAACAGAACCTTCGATGTGACCACCGCCGACATCCACATACAGATGCCCCGACTGGATACTGATCTGCCATTTTTCGCCGGCGCCGTCGCCGCCCCAGCTTATAATCTGGCCATCCGCCGAGGTCTTGATCCAGATGGCGCAGGTTCGTGATCTCATACCCACAACACCGGTGAAATCCTGTAATTCAACTGAATCATCGCCATCAAATTCCAATGCTTTACTGCTCCGTGGCGCATCGCCAACAAATGTTGGATCACCCACGGGCGAACCGTAGAAACCATAATTATCCTCCATGTCCATCGAAACTACTATTCCGTTGGCCAGATATGGCGTGATAATTTGGGCAAATCTGGCACCCATCGTAACATAATCAGCCGATTGCGGGAGTGGTCCATCTTCTTGATAGTGATACCCGGCGCTCAGATCACTGGTCGCAAACGAAGCAACATTAACCACATTATCATCAGCATATAATTCGGCCTCCCAAATCAGCGAAGCATAGGTCCATGGCGACTTGGCCGCAGAATGAATGCGAGCGATCATAAATGGCATATCGGGAGCGTTGAAATCGTTTCTCAGGTCGGAGATCAGGTCCAGCAAATTTTCTTGGTATTGTTCAACTCGGAACATATCCATGCTGTCATTTTCACCCTGGAACCACAGGAACCCGGCTATCTCATAGCCGCCGCCATCATATCCGGGCAGTCCTTCCAGGTTTGCAATGCGGGCATTGAAATCGTCAACCAGATTGGTGTAATGATTTCCTACGGGATTGCCTGTACGGGCCGACGCCGTGGGAGAAAGCCAGTAGCCATTGCCGTTATCTGGCCAACTCAGAGTCGATCCACCTTGGCAACGTTTGAAAATGAGCACTTTCTGATCGGCCCACGGGCCAACCAAATGTCCAAATGAAAGTTCCGGACCAAAATTCCCGCCTGAATACCCCCAACCGGGTCGCAGATATCCGATACCTTTATTGCTGTCCGCTTCCACATCCATAATCACATCTTGACGTGTCTCTGCCAGGATAGACGGATAAGGCAGATCGCCCTGAACATCGTCAGCCAAAAGGCTGCCTGTAATGTAGGGCAGTTGGCTATTGCTGCCGTTGCCGACCATATTTGACTGGCCGGCGGCAAATATAACCTTAATGGGCTGTTCACTGGCCTGAATCACGCATCGATGTTCGGCGGCACCTAAAACAAGTCCAGGCCCGGAAGGATTCGACAGCGTAACAGTGAAGGCCTCTTTGAGTTCTGCGGAGGTATCATCGGTTATGGTGAAACTGATAGGCTGAGAAGTTACGCCGGGATCGAAAGTCAAAATCCCCGCAGCAAGATGAGGCGAATAGTCAGAAGAATCCGCATTGTTATCCGTAGTCGTATAATTTACGGTAGCGGTAGCGCCAAGAGCCATATTCAAGACAACGTCTATATTCACGCTGTCTCCTTCCATAACCGAAGATGTTGACTGAACAAACTGGACTCTCGGAATATCAAGCGTTCCAATCTCCTCCTCGCTCAACGCACAGTTATAAATCCGAACATCATCCAGCAAACCAACGGAACCATCTAAAGAAATCAAAACATTCATATCGATACCGGTGTCGATTGCCTGGGCGCCATAGGTGATGGTGGTATCTTCCTGCTCGCCATCCACATAAAGAAGTATATCTTCGACTTTCACATCCTCTTTGTTCGGCAACACAACCGCTACATGATGCCATGTATTATCACCTATATCCGTATCACCGACAACGCTGCCGCCCAACACGGCAACTCGGAGTTTGCCGTCGGCGTTGATTACATTAGACCATAGGCCACCATTGACTGCCAGCGTACCCCAACGCACAATCGATAGACCCGGTGCATCTGATTCGACCCTTACCCATGCGGTTACGGTTCGAGGAGTCCACCCGCTAACACCTTTGTAGCCTACGACTTCCACATAATCACCGACCCCGTCAAATTCCAGCGCACCGCCAATCTTACCATCACCTGGCCGCCATGTCGGATCACCTCTAAGCGTCCCGTCGTTATCACCCCAACGATCACTCGCAACCGTACCACTCGACTCATCAAACGCCCAGTGTGAAATTAGATTACTCATATACGTTGGTCCTATCGGTTCCTGTTCGGCAGGATCGATAATCTCCGCAGAGACACTGGAAACAAACATCCAAAGTAAGAACAGCACTGCCCAAACACAAGTCATTTTTGTCTTTCTGTTCCTGTACATAATCACACCTCCGAATGTTGAAATGTTTTTAGTTTCGTCATTAATTCGCCAGAGACTGGATATCTTCCTTGCTAAGCGCATAATTATAAATCCGAACACCACCCAGTAATGCAACCGCTTGCATGTTGGATCGGCCGGCCGGAATGAAAATCTTTAACGGGCCACCCACAGCCCGCCCAACCAAAACCGCCTGCCCAACCGCCAGAACAGTCAGTATCACAATAAGCACCTTATTTAACGACTGTTTTTTCTCCACTTTTACGTCTTTTCTCCTCTATGGCAATCGCCACAATCGAAAGCCTCTATGAGGCGGAGTAAAAACAATTACAACCGCGGTTTTTATTAAGTGCCTGCAAAAGAAGGACTTGCCTCTTAGTGAAGCAACAAACCAGCCATCCTGATTGTACCCAATTTTGTGCTGCTGTCAAGTTTTTTTTGAGCCCTGAAACACCTGGAGCGTATGCCAGTTGAGGACATGAAGAAATCGGGTATCGATCCTGGATCGCTGGGTGGGGACAAAACCCAAAGGCGATCAAAAAGTCTTGCGTGAGACCAAGGCCTTTTTCAAGAAACACAACGTCAAATCTGTTGTGATGAGCGAGGGCAATCTTGGATATCCACACGAAGAGGGTGAAGATCTTCGCACTTTTTTCTTGTGTGTTGCTTATACGCAAAGTTAGAACAGGGGTGGTTTTCGGGGAAATGTTGTTTGGGACGGTTGTAGGGGTTGGAGGTGATGGGTCTGTTGCAGGGGAAATAGCAGGTCAGATAAAATAGATAAATAGAAGTAATTCGGTCAAATGGGTTGACCGTTTGGGGGTTGTATTTTATGTTTCTTGTGATGGATAGTAAAAAAGGCGATAACCAGGGATAAAAGAAAGGAAGTGGGAGTTAACACAACTATTTGATTTTCCAGGACTATACCCAATGGATGACGTCAATATCAATGGATATCACGGTATTTGGCAATTTTATTCAGTATGGGTATTAAATTTGTAGTGGTAGTCGAGGCAATTGCAGTTGAATGTTGAATTTATTACGAAAAAAAGTATTCCCTATCGGGATTGATCTGGGCAGCTTTAGTCTGAAGATTATTCAGTTGGCCAGGGTGGCAGGCAAGCTGGAGCTGATAGCGGCGGCGAAGGCAGAGGTTCCTAAAGACCTCCGAGGCGATCTGTTAGGTCTGCAAAAATGGTACATTACAAATATCAAAGAATTATTGACAGCCAAACCGTTCAAAGGCAAAAGGGCGGTTAGCTGCATGCCCGCCCATACTATGCTGATCCAGCATTTACGGTTACCCAAGATGGAAGAAAAACAATTGGAACAGGCTCTGAGATGGGAAGCCCAGGAGAAACTGCCATTCGACGTTGCCGGAGCACTAATACGTCATATCACAGTAGGTGAGGTTTATGAGAACGAACAGGCTAAGCAGGAAGTTATTCTGATGGCGGCCTCGCGAAATGTGGTACAACAGCATCTGCATCTTGTCGAACAGTCAAAGATCGAGATCGATTCCATTAACGTCGAGGCGTGTGCTTTGGTGAATGGTTTTTCTCTTTTGGATGGTCGCTCGGATCAGCAGAATCATGCTATGATGCTGGTTGATTTAGGTCATAGTTGTACGAAGGTGGTAGTGGCGCATGGGTCGAAAATGGTATTTTGCCGTACCGTCAATCTGGTCGCTCAAATCTGGAACGATGTATCCACAAACACGTCGTTTGTCGCGAAGACAAAGTCAACAAATGCTTTACAAGAATCAGGGTCGTCCTGCGTAACGGTGATCGAGGAGGAAAGTCAGGGCGAAGAAAGCCAGGTCGTGGGGAATGAACCAACAGTGAAATCAACTGCTCAACCGGTTTTGCAGAATCTGGTTACGGAAGTGCTTAGCTGCATTCGTTATCATGATTTGATGTTCGACAATCAGCCGGTGGAGAAGGTGATTTTTGTTGGTGGTAAGGCTAAGGACCGGCAGTTATGTCAGCGTTTGGCGCAAGGCTTGGGTTTACCAGCTCAGTTGGGCGATCCTCTGGCGCGTATCGAGGCGTCCAGCCGAACAGGCAGTCATAGCGATCTGGACGATCAGCAGATTAACTCGGATTGGGCGGTGGCGTTCGGATTGTGCCTTAGTGGACGTGGTCAGTAAATAAAAAGTTAAAAACTGAAGATTATTTTTTGCTGTTGGAAATAACATAAAACCGAAGGCCAAAATAAGTAAGGTGGTACTATGAGTAACAAAGTGAATTTTTTACCGGAAGATTATCTGGATAAGAAGGCGCAAAGGCGCACCAACGCTGTGTGTTTGTTTCTTTTTATTCTGGTGGTTGGTGGAGTGGGTGGAGCTTTTGTCGTTACCGAACAACGACAAAAGGCCGTCAAGGAGAAGGCGGCGGAAATAAACAGACAGATGACTCAGGCGGGTAAGGCACTGGGACAATTGGAATTGCTGGAATATAAGAAGAAACAAATGGAAACCAAGGCCTCGATCAGCGCTATGTTGATGGAACCGGTGCCTCGTTCTCTACTTCTGGCGATCATAACCAATGCTCTTCCGGCAGATGTTTCTCTGACCGAATACAATCTGGCCAGTAAAGAGGTGATCGATCAGTCGAGTCAGTCGCAGAGTAAAAAGGACAGTCGCAATAAGAAGGAGAAAATCGCCGAAGTGACAGAAACCGTCGTTGCCAAAAAGTGGAATACTACGATTAAATTTGGCGGCATAGCTCCGACAGATGAAAAAGTATCTCAGTTTATGGCTAATCTGAATGAGTCGGTATTGTTCAATCAGGTAAATCTGCTGGTTACGGAAGAGTATCAGTTCCCAAACGAAGATGAGTTAACGCGCCGTTTCGAACTGCAGGTGGTCCTGGCTCCGGAGGCGAGGGCTGACAAGATGGATGTGGAATCGGCCCGTCGTAAACACATAAGAGGCATGTAATGCCTAAATACATAATAAGAAAACGGAAAAACTAAACTGCTATAAGTAGAAAAGGAAACAAAGCCATGAAATTCGGATGTCGAGAATTACTGCTTATTGTTTTGTTGCTGGCGATACCGGTGGGTGCGTATTTTTGGGTTTTTGAGCCTGCCAGGGAGAATACAGAGAAGTTAAAAACCGATCTGGAAGTGAAGAATAAAAAGATGTCAGATCTGAGTAAGGCGCTGTCTGGTGTGAAGGATCTTAACGCAGAAGTGGACAGGCTGTCTGAAGCGATATCTTTTTTTGAGGGCAAACTGCCGGACCATCATCAGATTCATAAGGTCTTGGAGCAGGTAACAAATATAGCGGACGCCCACAATCTGGAGACGCGTTTGTTTAAAACTCTAAAGCCCAAGCCTTTTGCAGGTTATAACGAACAACCGATCAAAATGGAGGTTTACGGGGATTTTGATGCATATTATCAGTTTTTGCTGAGTGTGGAGAAATTGCCCCGTATAACGAAGATTATGGATATGGACCTCAAGAAAGACCCCAAAAACGAAGGAGCGATGGAAGCTGATTTTACCCTGAGCATCTTCTTTGATAACAAAGCCAATCAAACCGGTTAAAACAAACATCTGATCGATCAGAACAGACAGGAATATTTTTATATTTGGATACAGGAGAGGCGGTAATGGATAATAAAGAAGGAAAATTTGGAATTGAGCAAAATGGCGACGGTCAGGACTGGGATGTCGAGTCTCAGGACGCATTAGCGGAGGCGGTGGCGGCGGATCATGCCTGTGTATCAGTAGCCAAATCGCGCAACAATACGGCGATGATACTTTTGGGCGCGTGTGTATTAGGTATGTTTGGTGTGTTTATGTTCAGCCGCCATCAGAAGCCCCCGGAAGCGACGGTCGAAGAAAAGGCCGCGGAGACGCAAGTCGATACAGCTTTAGCTAAACTGGTGGAGATGAACGAGAACGATGAAAGCAAGGATCTCTTTAAAAACGTAGATACAATGGTTCAGACCTTCTACGATTATCCCTCCAATCAGCAGGTGGCGGCGGACGATTTGCAGAAGAACCCCTTTTCGCGTTATATCATTGATGCCAACGCCGGGCAAGATTCATCCAAGGCTCGGGCGGAGCTGGAAAAGGAACTGAGGAAGAAGTTTAGTCAGTTGAAACTTCAAACGGTTGCAGGATCGAAATGTGTAATCAGCAATGAGGTCGTAGGCGAAGGCCAGGAAATCGCGGACACATTTCTTGTGAAGACCATTAGCACGGATAGCGTGGTTCTGATAGCAGAAGGTATTGAATTTATCTTACAGATGTAAGGACGAATGAGCGGATCGGTAATTGAGCATGTTGGTCGCTCTGGAGAAAGATATGAGTGAAAGTAAAACGATGAACAAACCTCCGGCAAATACCAGTTTACCGGGATATGACCAGAAAGACAGCAACTCTTTGTCTCTTGGCGTCGAGTTGTGCGATTTGTGGCAGCCGGATGAGACAGAGTCGGTCAATACTCCTAAGGCATTGGCAGATCGCTTATTCGAGCGTGGACATATCACTACCCAGCAGATGGAGCAGGCCCGTTCGATACATACGAGAACCCCACGCAAACGTTTAGGTCAGGTTCTTCTGGAGATGGGCGCGGTGCGGGAGGTCGATTTGCTGGCGTGCGTAGCCGAGCAGTACGGCCTTGAGTTTATACGTTTCGATAAAGAAATGGTTGACCACCAGGCTTTTGAGCTTTTGGGCAGGAGCTTTATCGAAGCGCATAATGTGTTCCCGTTGTGTTTCGAGGAAGGCAAGCTCGTGGTCGCGTTGACCGATCCTACAAATGTTTTTCTTCTGGACGAAATACAACGCAAAACAAAGAAAGAGTTATTGCTGAAGGTGTGTCCCAGTGAGGACATCAAAAAAGTATTAGCCTCGTTGAACAAGGACACAACCGAAACCGATTTCCAGGTGGATGATATTATCCAGAACGTCAATGACGAGGACGTGGAAGTGGTCGATGCCGAAGAGGAAGACATTTCCAACCTGGAACAGGAGGCGGCTAATTCTCCGATAATCAAGTTTGTCAATTATATAATTCTCAGGGCGGTACGGGACGGAGCTTCCGATATCCATGTTGAACCCGGCGAGAATAAGCTCACGGTGAGGTATCGCATTGACGGCATACTTTTTGAGTTGATGTCACCTCCGCGTCACATGCACGCGGCTGTCGTTTCTCGTATAAAAATTATGGCCAATCTTGACATAGCCGAGCGACGTCTTCCTCAGGACGGTCGTATTCACGTAGTGATGAACAAGCGTCGCGTTGACATGCGTATTTCTACTATACCGGCTTGTCATGGTGAAAAGGTTGTTATACGTATTCTGGATGTTGGCAGCAATCAATTGAGGCTGTTGGATTTGGGTATGGACCCGGACAATCTGGAGATTCTCAACCGTCAGGTGAATCAACCTCATGGCATTGTTCTGGTAACGGGTCCGACCGGTTCGGGCAAGAGTACGACGCTTTATGCGGCGCTTAGAACTATGGAATTTCAGCGTATGAACATTTCGACGGTGGAAGATCCGGTGGAATATCAGATGGATGGTATAACGCAGATCCAGGTTCACGAGAAAATCGGTATGACTTTCGCAGCGACGTTACGTTCTCTTTTACGTCAGGATCCTGATGTAATTATGGTAGGTGAGATTCGTGACGAGGAGACGGCCAGGATCGCGATACAGGCGTCTCTGACCGGTCATTTGGTTTTATCGACACTGCATACCAATGATGCTCCGAGCAGTATTACCCGTATGATTAATATAGGAATCGAGTCCTATTTGATAGCGGCTTCTACCAATGCGATTTTGGCTCAGCGCCTGGTGCGTAAGATATGTCCGCACTGTAAAGGTCTCTACGAGCCGGAAGCCGAGCATATCGGTTTTATTGAGATGTACGGGTTCAACAGTGAGAATATGTTTTGCGGCTCGGGCTGCGAACATTGTCGTCACACCGGGTTTTCCGGTCGGATGGGACTGTACGAATTGCTGGTGATTGATGATACGTATCGTGACATTATTATCAAGAACCCTACGGTGACGGAGCTTCGCAGAATATGCAAGGAAAGAGGAATGGTTTCGTTGAGGGATGATGGTTTTCGTAAAGTTCAGGCAGGTCTTACAACGATTGACGAAGTGATGCGAGTTACGGAAAGTACGGTCTAGAACCCATTAAGGCAAAGGAGAGAGCCGTGTCATATACAGATGTAGCAACGTATTTGCGAGAGTTGCTGGAAATAGCCATGGATAGTGGTGCTTCCGACATACATGTTTTGGTTGGAGCGCCTCCGCTGCTGAGAATCCATACACTACTGAAGGAGACTGACCATCCGGTGGTGACTGCTGAAGGGGCGGTTGAGTTGGTCCGAGAGATGCTGACGGAGAAACGCTTCGAAAAATTCATGGACAAACGGGATATAGATTTTTCCACAGAAGTGCCCGGTAAGGGCCGTTTCCGTGTTAACGCCCACTTTCAGCGCGGCAATGTCGCCATTGCCTTTCGTACCATTCAGGACCGTGTGCCGGCTTTGGAAAAGTTGAATCTGCCCGAGCCGGTCCGGAAGCTGACTGATTTGACCAGGGGGCTGGTTTTGATTACCGGGGATACAGGTTCTGGCAAGAGTACGACTATGGCCAGTATGATTGACGCGATGAACAAAAAATATCGTAAGCACATAGTAACATTGGAAGATCCCATAGAATATGTGCTTACCAGCAATAACTGCGCCATCGAACAGCGCGAGATCGGCAGTGACTGTCCGTCGTTTGCTTCCGGCTTGAAGCATGCGCTGCGACAGGACCCCGATGTGATTTTGGTTGGTGAGATGCGTGACCTGGAAACCACCTCTGCCGCGATCACCGCGGCCGAAACAGGGCACCTGGTTCTCAGTACCCTGCATACCATAAGCGCGGCACACACGGTAGAACGTATCATCGATATTTATCCAAGCGGTCAGCAAAATCAGATACGTTCGATGCTGGCTAACACTTTGCAGGCCGTGATAAGTCAAACACTGTTCAAACGCGTCGATCAGGCCGGCATGATTCCAGGCGTCGAGGTTATGATTTGTACCCCGGCCATCAGGAACTGCATACGCGAGAACCGTATATTCGAAATCCCCAATATTATCGAGACGTCGCGATCTTTGGGTATGCAGACCATGGATAACAGTCTCGGACAGTTATACTTTAACGATCATATATCACGCGAAGATGCAATTGCACACGCGGTCTATCCGGACAAGCTGGAACGAGTGTGTCATGTGTAGAAGTGATTGTGTGTGATTTGGTTTTGTGAAATCATACGTCCTTGGCAATTATTTGTTTTGCTATGGTAGGGCAGATAGGAAAACGGGAATATTATGCCTAATTATCATTATGAGATAAAACAAACTAACGGTCAGGTAAGCGCCGGCCTCATCTCTGCTGAGTCGAGCAGAGTTGCAATTGGTCAGTTGCGATCTCAGGGCGGATATATTCTCTCTTTGCTTGAAATGACCGAGAAAAATAGTCGTCCTTTGTTGGAGTCGATTTTATCGTTTAGGGTCCAAATGGCTCCTTCGCAGAAAGATATTTTGCATTTTACCCGGCAGTTGGCGGTGATGATCAGGGCGGGCATCAGTATCAGGGCCGCCCTGGAAGGTATTGTCGAACAGGTCGAAAATGACAAGTTCAGAGACATCCTCCATCAGGTCAGGCATGACGTGGAAGCGGGCAAATGTTTTTCAGATGCTCTGGCAAAGTATCCCAAGGTCTTCAGTCCGTTATATGTCAACATGGTGCGTGCTTCAGAGTTGTCCGGTTCGTTCGGCCACATGCTCGACCGAATAGCCGGATATATGGCGCATCAGATCGAAACTCGCGGGCAAGTCCGCGGTGCGATGATCTATCCGACCATTATTGCCGTGATGGCCGTTATTACCATTGTGTTTATGCTGACGTATGTATTGCCTAAGTTTGTGGCTATCTTCGAGGGTAAAGAAGCGGCACTGCCGGTACCGACCAAGGTCATTCTCGCGATCAGTCATGTCTTTTGTAATTTCTGGTACCTCATTGTCGGCGGACTGGCCGGAGTGATTTGGACCTCCTTGTGGCTGATTAATACCGATTGGGGTTCGGCGTGGTGGGATCGGGCCAAATTGACAATGCCGATCATAAAAAAACTCTCCAGGTGCCTGTGTATTTCGCGAAGTCTTCAGACGATGGGTGAGCTGGTTAACGCCGGAGTACCGATGCTGGATACGATCAGCATTACCGCCCATATTTCCGGCAATACGGTATTCAAAAAAATGTGGCATCGGGTCTTTGTTGCGGTTAAACAGGGCAAAAAAATATCCGATCCGCTCACACGCAGTGGACTGCTGCCGAAAAGTGTCGTACAAATGATCAGCGCCGGTGAAGAAAGTGGCAAATTGTCCGAAGTGCTCCGGGATATCAGTGACTACTATCAAAAAGAATTGAAAAACATTATTCGTGCCGTTACCGCGATGATCGAACCGCTGATGATTGTTATCATGGGAGTGGTTGTAGGTTTTATTGCTATGAGTATTATTCTGCCGGTCTTTAAGCTTTCAACTTTGGTTAAAGGATAGGCCGGTAGATAGGTAAATGAGTGGATAGTTTCCATTTTCCAGTCATTGGGAGAGAAGCTTTGTGAAGCACATAAAAAAGAAACAAAGTAATATCGGCGCCTATGGATTTACTCTGGCGGAAGTGATGCTTTCCGTGGTAATTGTCGGCGTGGCGATTGTTGCGCTGATGATGCTTTTCTGCGCAGGTACCATAGCCAACGATTATGGCAATGATCTGTCAACGTCGATATTTCTGGCTGAGCAGTTGCGGTCGATGACCGATCAGGAAGCCTTTGGTAATTTGATGAGTTATGACGGCAACACGTATAACGGCGTCGATGCCAATGGCAATCCGGTAGCGGGGCTTGAGCGATTTCAACAGGGTTTGAGCGTACAGCCTGTCAATCCGGAGGATATGACAGTATATATCGGGCCTGACCCGGAGGCGGCGATTCTAACGGCAGCCGTATCGTGTGGCGGGACGCAAATAACCCGCGTTAGTTGGCTACGCATAAAATAATTAGTTTGGCCCAGGGAGTAAGGATCGATTTTATGAAAACTAAACGTTACTCATCCGGTGGCTTCAGTTCGGTAATGGCCGTAATATTTGTTACCCTCTTTTCCGTACTGGCCATATCCTTTACCGCCATGAACGACATTAACGTTCAGATGTCGCGTAATCATCGTGATCTCTATGCCGCCCAGGCGGCCGCCGAGTCGGGACTGGAGTATGCCAAATACCTGATAAGAGATTATATTATCTACGGAGCGGACAGCACCGTCAGGAACGTCGTCAGCAGTGATGACGCGATGAACTCTTTCGAGAATCTGGCTGCGTACCTGCAGGACGAACTGGGAGAACTTGTGGGACAGACAATTCCTGATCCGGTTACTTTCAGTAGCAGCGGACAGACAGGCCGCGAACTGGTTATTCCAGTGATAACCTTTTCTTCCGGTGACCGTGCCGGTTTTTCTCTGAAGGTCAGGCAGTATAATAATGATCCGAAAACCCTGGATATTGTCAGTACCGGCAACATGGCCGGTACCAGTAGAAGTGTACGTGTAAGCTATACGATGAGCAAGGATACCAGTGTGCTCGACTATTCGGTGGCCAGTCGCAGTCGGCTGATAATTACCGGCAATTCCACTCTGGAACGAGGAGTGTACTCGGCCTGGATGCATTCGAACATTGCCAATCCGATTGAACTGGCGGCGGAATCGACGGTCATCGGCGACATCAACACCAGTTTGCCAGAAGAAGACTTCTCCGAGGAAGCGGTTGCTGGTAATTATGAAGAAATCAACTACGATCAGCCGGAGATAGACTGGCCGGAGGCAGGTGACTTCGATACCAGTATGTATGACGACATGACGGCAAATCTCTCATCCGGCCATACCTACTCTCGGAAAGAGTATTTTCCACACGCTCCCGGCGACTATACTAAACCGGCTAATTGGACCAGCATCTCGCTTAATCGTACGGTTTATGAAAATATGACGATTACCAACAAGCAGCTTGCCTCGGGGAATAACGCCCTTTTCAAAAATTGTATCTTCGAAGGGATATTTTATATTAAGGGTGGAATCGGCGTCAACAATGTCCGTTTTGAAAATTGTGTTTTTAACGGCCCGATCATCACCGGCGAAGTGCCCAAATTCGGTCCCGAAACATGGAAAAAGAATGTGCTCTATTTTACCGGCAGTAGTACTTTCAATAATACCACGATGGAAGAGACCACCATCCTGGCGCCGAACTTCAACGTCAATATTGGTAACACCCAGACTTTGGAAAGTAGTAGCGAAAGTGTGCTCAAGGGTGTCGTACTTGGCGGAATTGTCGATATTCGCGGTAATGTGAAGGTGGACGGCACGATCATTTCGATGGCTGATCCGGATCCGCAAGATTGGGGCAGTGCCGCCGGTCAGGTGGCAACTAATATCGGATATTCTGACGAAAACCAGGAAGCGGGCATACCCGAGGAAGATGGGGTCATATTTGTCTCACCCGATCCGGACCGAAATCTGCCGATTGGAATGAGTTCCAAGATCATTTTGAGCATGGATGCCGATTCGTATGTGGAATTGTAAAAAACTAAACGATGGTGAATGCGAAAGTTAAGTGATATAATGGCAACAAACAAACAATTACAAAAACAAAGGTTATCGGCTCGATATCGACCGGGGTTGTCAATAATTGAAATATTGATTGCCCTGTCGATAGCGGCATTGCTGTTGACGGCTACCGCGGTTGCCTTCGATGCCGCTTTCAGAAACTACCAGTCCAACTGTGACATGACTACGACGAGTGTTTCCTGTCGTAATTCCCTTTATCAGATGACCAGCACAATTCGTTCGGCCTGGAACGGCGGGGACGACCCGAATAGTCCTGTGATCGACGTATATGATGACGGCACCGGTGACAAATGTTCGCTGGTCGATGCCGATGGCCGGGATGTGATTTATTGGCACAAAACCGCGACACGTCAACTGCAGGTAAGTATTGACGGTGGGGTCAACTGGTATGTTATGGTGGACGATGTATATCCGATCTCTGTGGATGAACCTGTTTTTACCGCTGTGGCCCCGGACAATCCCGGTTTTTCCGAAGGGACGCTCGGCAAGGTGATAATCCGCTTTAAGGTACAGCACAATGGGACCAGCTACCCCATAACGGCAACGGCGGTACCCCGCAATATAATTTACTAACCCAACTTTTGCAAAACTCCGGTTACCAAAGGGCGCCACGTACGATCACGCTCGCGATGAGCCTTGTCCGTGGACTCAACATACCGCTTCGAGAACATGTTCGGCAACAAATACAGGCATGTTATTGGCCACGCCCAGTGCGATAGCGTCGCTTGGCCTGGAATCGATCTCGATCAATTCACCATCTTTATTGATTACCAATTGCGCGTAAAACGTATGATTACGCAGGTCGTTAATGATGATTCGTTCCAGTCGGCCTTCCATTTCCACGATGACGTTGTATAGCAGGTCATGCGTTAATGGTCGTGCCGGTTGGATGCCTTTGAGACGTCGATCGATAGCCAGGGCTTCGGTAATGCCGATCACAATGGGAAAAGACCGCTGTCCGTTTCGCTCTTTCAGGACGATAATCTGCTGTTCAGATGTTTCCTGGATGATAATCTGAGAGAGTTCCATTTCAACATCCATCTGGACGCCCCTTCCCTTATGTCAAATCGTTAAGGTTTTTTTGTATTGTGGCCAATTGTTCGTTTAGTTGTTCCAGTCGTTCACGCTGACGCTGAACGACCTGGGGATTGGCACGCGTGATGAAATTCCCATTGTTCAGTTTGGACTGGGTCGCTTTGATCCAGCCGAGGAGTTCTTCTTCTTGTTTGAGCAGTCGCCGACGCTGCGCTTCCACATCTGTTACGCCATCTACATATATTTCCATATCCTCGGCAAGAACAGCGGCCCCGTTGGCTGGCTTGACTGTCCCCGGCCCCGCGGTAAATGTGTTCAGGTTGGCTATATCGGAGATTAAATGCTGTTGGGCCATGAGAATTTCCGATACCCGCTCGTCCGCTTTTATCGAGACATCCAGTGGTTTTCGCGGCGGCGCCTGATGCTCGGTACGAATGTCACGGATAAGTCTTATTACGGTTTGGGCCAGCAGCATCTGCTGCTCGATCTGCGCATTTACCATATCTTCTGTGAGTTTGGGCCAGGCGGCCGAAACCAAATCCCCGGAGCCGCCCAACTCCGCAAAACCATCCAGATCACGATGAGGACACACAGCGTTGAGCTGCTGGTATATCCCTTCGGTGATAAACGGCAGAAACGGATGGAACAATCTCAAAGACGCATCCATAACAAAAGCCAGAACTCGCGCAGCGACTCCGCGTTGTGATTGATCGCGCATACGCGGTTTGATCAGCTCAAGATACCAATCGCACAACTCATTCCAGAAGAACTTATACAGAACATTGATCGATTCACTGAACTTGAATTCCTCCAGGTGGCCGGTCGCGGTCTCTATGGTCCGGCTCAGGCGCGAAAGTATCCAGCGGTCTTCCATGGCAAGCAGCGCCGGGTCAAATGGTCCGGTCGGCGTCTCCTCAAGATTGGTCAGGGCAAAACGGGAGGCGTTCCACAGCTTGTTACAGAAATTGCGACCCAAATCAAATTTCGGTGATGTATTGACCGTTCGCCCGTCGGGCAGTTTCATCGATTCGACCGGCATCCGCACGTCCTGTGTTTGAGTGGTCATACTGGCCAGGGCGAAACGCATAGCGTCGGCTCCGTGGCTGTCGATGGCCACCAGCGGATCGATACCGTTTCCCAGGCTCTTGGACATCTTGCGACCACTGCCGTCCTGGAGCATCGCATGAATGAACACGTCTTTGAAGGGAATATCACCGGCGCAATACTGTCCCATCATCACCATCCGCGAAACCCACAGCGTAATAATTTCACGAGCCGTGCAAAGCACACTACCAGGATAATACGTCCTCATCTCCGGCGTATCGTCCGGCCAACCCATCGTACTGATCGGCCACAACGCAGAACTGAACCATGTATCCAGCACATCATCGTCGTGCTGATAGCCGATTTTTTCTATATATTCGACAACTTCTTTGTCAAGTCCTTCGGGATCACGAACACAAATAAAATGTAATGATTCGCTCTCATCATATATTTGTTCGTCGCGCACCATGCTCCCTATAGTTTCTATACGCTTTTCTTCTCGCCATTGGCTCAGCTTTGAGTCAATTTGATTATCTGTTATTTCTCCTGCGATGCAATTCCATACTGGTATCCGATGTCCCCACCACAGTTGTCGGCTGATGGGCCAGTCACGCAGGTTCTCCAGCCAGGTCTGATAGGTCTTCCCGTAGCGATCGGGAACAAAACGCAGCCTACCATCCAGTAGCGGCTTCAACGCCAAACCCGCCAGCGAGTTTAACGGCACATCTGTACCTTCGATAAGGCCTTCCCCGAATTTCTCCGCCAAGTGCGGTATAGGCTTTTTCACAGCGATATACCACTGATCCGACAGATACGGTTCGATGGGAACATGGCTCCGATAGCTGTGCCCGACTTCATGGGCATATTCCCGCACATCTTCCAGCATATTTCCCTGACGGAACCATTCGACGATTGCTTCACGCGCCTCAAAGCGGTCCATGCCGACGAATTGCTCGGCATCCGAACCGGTGGCATCCTCCCACCCGTATTTGTCACTGATCGATCCGTCCGGGGCCATGACGTTGATTATCGGCAGATCGTGCCTCTGACCGATGGCCCAGTCGTCGGGATCGTGGGCGGGAGTAACCTTCAGAAAACCGGTCGAAAACTTTGCTTTTTCGTCGTCACTTTCAGGGTTCGGTAATACAACGTACTCATCGGCAATGATCGGTATGACCCGCCCGACCAGCGGCAGACGTACACCTTTGCCGAGCAGCCATTTGGCCCGTGGATCGGCTTGGTTCATGGCTACCGCGGTATCGCCAAGCATGGTTTCAGGACGGGTGGTGGCGACGGTTACGTATTCGATGGTTTGCCCTTCGACCTCGACCGGCTCAACCAGCGGATACCGCAGATACCAAAAATGACCCTGTACGGTCTCATGTTCGACCTCATCGTCGGCCAGAACGGTTTGGGTAGCAGGGTCCCAGTTGACCAGCCGTTTGCCGCGGTAGATCAGCCCATCCCGGAACAGATTGAAAAAATTCACACGCACAGCCTTGGCGCACACCTGATCCATCGTAAACCGTGTCCGCTGCCAATCGCACGAACAGCCCATTTTTTGCAGTTGATCGATGATACGTCCTTCGTATTCATCCTTCCATGCCTGCACACGTCCGATAAACTCCTCTCGCTCGAAATCGGTTCGTCGCCGGCCTTCCTCGGCGAGAATACGCTTTTCGACGACGGTCTGCGTAGCGATCCCGGCATGGTCCGTACCGGGCATCCAAAGCGTGTTATACTGCTGCATTCGCCGCCAGCGGATCAGGATGTCCTGGAGCGTATTATTGAGGGCGTGCCCCAGGTGCAGGGCCGCCGTGACGTTGGGAGGCGGAATGACTATGCAGTAAACCTTACCAGGTTCGCCGGGTGGGGACGGTTTGGCGTGAAATGAGTCGTTTTGCCGCCATAGCAGGCTGGCCTGTCTTTCGACCTGTTTCGGGTCATATGTTTTGGGCATCTCTTCTATCATAATAGCATTATAAATATAACGCCCTGATTGTCAAGGTGGACTATGTTCCGGAAAACACAGGCCAGGCCAAAACTAAACCCCGGTCAAGAGCCATTATGGCATCTTGCCGGGGCTTATAAATGGGATTGTGTTGGATAATGTGGTTCTACGAGTGTTTGTTTATATTTCTGTACGGTGTTTTTTTCTTAAAGCCAGCAGTGCTCCCATAGCCAGAAGTCCGATGGTGGCCGGTTCGGGAACAGCCGAACAGGTGAACGCTGCCGTAGCCGTGAAGCCGTTGTCCCAGTTGCCATTTAGCGGCTGATGATTATCAAAGCCAAACGTAAAAATTTCCCCGCTTAGAACTCCCGTGATCTCCGAACCGGTGATAATAACGTCATCGGCCCTCAAGACATTGCTGGCATGCAAACCTGCGCCATATTTAGCCAGGTAGCCGCTCTCAAAATCTATTCGTATCAAGGGTTCGGTCTGGTCGGGATCGACACCGTCGGCATAAAATTCAATGGTGCCGCCACCAGTGTCGCCACCGTCAAGACCGCCCATGTAGGTAATGGATTCGGGAATAATGAAAAAAGCGTCCGGAAAAATATTGCCGGTAATAGGTACCTCCAGATACAGACCCGTCCTGAAGTCTTCCCAGCCGCCGGTTATGGCGTCTTCGCTGAAATCGACCGTAAAAAGGGGAGTATCTGAATTCAAAGCGGGATTGGCGAATGTTGCTATAGTGGTGCTTGTCGCCGCGTAACTGCCCCCTGGAACTGCCAGGGCGATGATCGCTGCCGCTGCCATTACCGGTAACACATACCGGGAAAAACTATTCCTGTCGTGACCTAATGATTTCATATCTGCCTCTCTCTCCACTGAAACTGCCTGAATCTAAATTAAAACACTAAGTTAAAAACCTTATTGTGTGATAATCGGCGTTTGTACCGTCGCCCTTTACGGTTCAATCCGATTAACCCGCCACCGACCAACAGCAGGATGAATGTTGCCGGTTCGGGCACCTGGGCTTGTTCCTGAAACGCCGGTACCATAGGCTCAGCCGGGAAAAAACACACTTCCGCACCGGTACCGGAACCGTCGGTAGTTACGCTGCTGGTCAGTCGGACATTGATAGTATTAATATCATCCGTGCGGGTGTAGAATTTGTAAGGAATAATAAGGTCGGCAAGATCAACCCTGAAAAGGTCGCCCCCATTGCATATTTCCTTAATGTCGGCCTTTTTGATTTTCTTGCTATTGCCCTTTAACACTATCTCACTTTCGTTTTGAATGGAAGTGATTAGGCTTTTCTTGATCTTGCCCGAGGTCTTGATCGCCACTTTACCGTCTTGCTTGGCGACGAGTCTGATTTTACCTTTAGCGAGCGTCTTGATTATTGTTTGGGGTCCTGTGCGCGTCTGGCGCTCGAACTCACGGGTTATCAAAACATCGAAGGACGCCAGCAATCCTTTCCGATTTTTCACAAAAGGATTTACCACTAAAATCGACCCATCGAGTTCGAGCTGGTCATCTATTCGAAAGGATTTTCCGTAACTCACACCACTCTGTTCATTGTCCAAAATGGGCGTTGCCTTTTTGGCGACATTGCTGGTTGCGTATTTGACGGCCTCTTCCGTCGAGAGACTGTAGGCGTACACATGCTGATATGGTTTATCACTGACGGCTGAGCCGCTGTGTGCGATGGAGTTATTCAGATATATATCCTCGATGCAGTTATATTCACCGGTATCCGGCAGGCCGGGCTTTGTGCTGGGCAATGCTTGGGGTAAGCGACTCCCGTTACGGGTGATGTGATTGTTGACCGGATCCCATTTGATGACCGGGTCCCATGTGTCGGTAATTATTGCGGCAGAGCTCCTCTGAACTGAACCCGAAAAAACTACCAGCAATAATACAACCCATAAAAAGGCCTTGCCCTTTTGGCTGCGGTCGATCACATTAGTTTTCATAATAATCTCTCTCTCCTTGTTTTTCTCCCACTCCGAGTGTAAGAACTACTCTTACTCTCTCCACGCAACTGACCGGAAGGGCGGCTCTCCCCAGCCCTTCCAGGCTTGGTCACCCAACACCCATCTGGTTTTGTCCGATGCCATATTTACGAAGCCGGACAGGCATATACAATCAGCATCTGCAAAACTCAATCTGCAAAGAAGGTATGACAGTTGAAAGGGGTGACTTGCGACCGCCTCTCTCTCTCAACCCTACCTGCTCTCTCCAGAACCACAAGTGAATCTCTCTTTTCACCTATAGTCCACAGCAAAAGTATTATAAGCAAAGGATATGCCGACTTCAAGCAAAAAAAAGTAAAATTCAGCTAAATTGTGTAACTGCTTGTGTGACACGTGGTTATGAATAT
This sequence comes from uncultured Pirellulales bacterium, assembly GCA_964537505.1. Classification (GTDB taxonomy): domain Bacteria; phylum Planctomycetota; class Phycisphaerae; order Sedimentisphaerales; family SM23-30; genus DAINBT01. The sequence continues at coordinate 3,578 of CAZICK010000001.1, read as the reverse complement.
GGGGCTTTTCTTTGTCTGTTTTGGCTCCTGTTGTGCTGTTGGTGCCAGATGTATATCAAAGACATCATCGGCAACAGAACTGTTTGCCGTAAATGCCTTGTAAATAATAGGTTATGTCGATTTTGTGGATGTTGTCCAGACGCAACGCCAGAAATCTTGTCAGCATCCAGTTGCAGGGATGGCTATAGTTGTATCGATTATAGCGATTTTGCCTCGCGCACCCGTATGTGTTTTGTGTGTATATTGAGCCGGTTACGTTACAACCTCGCCCGACGCGATGTGCTTTCACTTGCATTTTGGCGTAATTATGCTACATGAATGAGATTATGAAAACTACAGCCACAGACCAACTGCGAGCTTGGGGCAGGTATAAGCCGCCCGACCAAATTACGGTGAGGGGATTGACCTACCGACGGAAGAAAATATTTAAACATGATTTCTTCGCTCTCACCGCCCTTTTTGAACTGAAAAGCGATATTAATTTGGAAAATAAGAAAGCCCCGGCTAAGGTTGTTTTAAAGCTTGGCCGACGTAGAAATTTTTTGGGCCTGCCTCTCGATTGGCTGGGACGGGCTCTTTGCCGACACGAAATATCCATTCTCAAGCGTTTACAGCATTTATCGCAGGTGCCGCGTCTCCTGGCTCTCCACAGCAATATAGGCTTTATTTATGAATATATCGAGGGATGCAGTTTGGATGAAGAACCTTCGTTGCCCGACGATTTCTTTGACCGCCTGGAAGACCTTATTAGGCGGATTCATGCCTGCCGCATCGGCTATGTTGACATGAACAAACGCGGTAACATACTATTGGGCCGTGACAATCTGCCTTATCTGATCGACTTCCAGATATCATATCACGTTTCGTGCCCGCCGTGGCCGCTACGAAAACCGGCTGATTCTATTCTGAACGCCCTCCAAAGAGAGGATTTTTATCATCTTTTCAAACACAAACGCCGGTTGTGCAGGCATTTAATGGACGATTCGCAGATGATGAAATCTCAACGAAAGAGCCGTTTGATCTTGGCCCATCGGATTGTTGCCCGACCGTTGACCAGACTGCGCCGCAAAATACTGAGCTTCCTGTTCCGCAGTGGCCACCTGGTTATGGATGATATCACCGTAAACACCCCGGAAAACGCCCCATCACGCTGGGAAAAGTAAAACCATCCAATAACCCGACGCGTGGATTTATTCGTTGAATAGCGAATTGAAAACGAAAACAAAAGTTCTTGACAGTTCAGGATGGTTTTGATACAATCCCCGACCTGAAATCTAAAGATTCAGTTGTTAATATCTCCGATTTAACAGCAAACAATTAAATGGCGTGCTTGCCAACTTAAAACGATCTATTTAAATAAAGGGAAAAACAATGATTAAGACCGACATTGCACAGCGACGTCAGTTTCTAAAATCCACCGCAGCCGGAATCGGATGCCTCATTATACCCAGCGGCACACTTTTCGGCGCCAACACGCCCAGCAACAAGCTAAATGTCGCCCTAATCGGCACCTGGGGCCGGGGAGACGCACATTTTGACACGATTTCGAGCGAAAATGTCGTGGCCCTGTGCGACGTGGACGAGAATCACCTGGCTCACGCCGCCGAGAAGTTTCCCAAGGCAAAACAATATGTGGACTGGCGAAAGTGCCTCGACCAAAAGGACTTGGATGCCGTGATCTGTTGCACCACCGATCACACCCACGCCTTCGTCGCCAACTGGGCCATGAATCGGGGACTCCACGTTTACTGCGAAAAGCCGCTGGGCAACAGCGTCGAAGAAGTACGTGTGGTCCGCGCGACATATCTCAAGAACAAAAACAAGCTCGCTACACAGGTCGGCACCCAGCGTCACGCCATTCCGAACTTCAACCGCGTACGTGAATTGATCAAAGACGGAGCGATTGGCCAGTTAAGTGATGTATATGCCTGGGGTAATCGTCAGCTTCGCAAACCCGGCTACCTGCCCGCCGAAGGCACACCTCCGAAAACCCTTTATTACGATCTGTGGATTGGGCCGGCGCCCTTCCATCCCTACAATCCCGACTACTTCTCCGGTGGTTCCGGAGCGAATTGCCTCCAGTGGAATATGTACTGGGACTTCGGCAGCGGACAGATTGGCGACATGGGCAGCCATACTATGGACCTCGCCTGGAATGCCATTGACGCCGGGCTTCCGACCTCCGCCGTGGCTCAGGGCGACCAGTTCAATCCCGAAGTCACACCCGTCGAATTTAAGGCCACTTTTGAGCATCCCGCCAACGACTGGCGCCCAGCAATCAACGTCAGTTGGTATCAGGGCGGCGCCATGCCAAACTCGCCAAAAGAGTATATTGACCTGAACAGAATCGGACATGGCGTAATGTTCAAGGGCGACGAGGGTTACCTCATCGCCGATTTCGATTCCCGGATACTGCTCCCTTATGGCAAGCAGGCCGATATGACCTACTATAAGCCACGTTCCAAAGACGAGCTTATCGCGCCTCTGGGCCACTTCCAGAAGGAATGGACCAATGCATGTAAGGGCGATCTCAAAACCTCATGCGATTTCGATTATGGCGGCACCCTGATCGAACAGATGCTCCTGGGGCTTGTGGCCTACCGCGTCGGCAAAAAAATCGAGTACGACGGCAGTAGCGGTCGCGTCACCAACAGCGATGAAGGAAACGATCTCCTGAGCAGGCAGTACCGCTCCGGCTGGACCCTTGACGGGTAGGGCGACAGGACAAACTCTCAGTCAATTTGAGCATCGCGGTTTAACTGTTTTTCATAGAGCCGAGCAGTTCCTGTTCGAGTTTTAGAAGATCTCGCTTTCTCGTCTTGACCTTGCTCGCAGGACATCCGACATAAACACCAAATTCCTCACAGTTCTCTCTTACAAGGGATAATGCGCCTACCACCGCGCCAACGCTGATCTCAACGTTAGGAAGAATTACTGAGCCAACGCCCACAATTGAGTGTCTTTGCAGAACCACTTTCCCGTGCTGAACATTTCTGTATTTCTCAGGCACAGTGGGGTGCGCAAGGTAACTCCCGGAATAATCATCGTTACTTGAATAGATCGATACTCGGCCGGATATCCCGGAGAAATCACTCAGGATAATTTTGCCTTGACCAATCAATGAACTATAACAGCCAATGTGTACGTATTTACCAATTTCAATACCACCTTCTCCTGCCGATAGAATGCAAAAATCATCTATCCGGGCATTGTCATCAACAGAAATATGGGAAGCATTGTAAATAGATGCTTTTCGGGAAATACGAACATTTTTTCCTATAGACCTAAATCCTACAGAAATCATCTCATCTTCCGTCAGGAAAGACATAATCTAAACCCCTTCACTATTTTAAGGCTTTTGATGGATTTCTCTTATAATATAAGAAGGATATTTTTGCAAAATCACGAAGTTTCTTATCACGAATTCGCCGATTAAACATAGCACGGAAACGACAACTAACAAACTTATTATGATGGCATTTAAGAGTAATCCCGCTGTGACCTCAGGCAAAATAGAAAAATCGTAAGCGTTCACGCAGTTTTGGTTAATGTAACGGTTGCTGGTAGTAACGATGGGA